>JAFQMB010000051.1 GCA_017421095.1 Oscillospiraceae bacterium | reverse complement strand
AACCCGTTTAGTGGTAGTTGTATATCTCTTATCGCAAAAGTATGCAGAGTATAAAGCCGTTGGTATAACAGATGAAATTATTTTGGATACTTTTAGAGATGTTTCACTTCGAGCCAACTTGTACTATAAACAGAATGGTAAAATTGGTATTTCCAAAGATGATGTTATTTGGTTTCGCAACATAATTAATGTAAATATATTCAAGATAGGGGTATTGCAATACAAAACATTCAATATGATTTATTTGGATGAGGAAACCATTGGGGAACCATATATGGTATTTACACAAGAACAGAAACTCGCATTACCCAACGGCTCTCCTGTAATAAATTGTCATATTCAGAAAGGTGCAAATATTAGTGCTGCTTTGGTTAATGAATCTATTGACCAAGCCAAGGTGTTTTTCAAAGATTGCTTTCCTTCCATAGAATACAAAGCTTTTCTTTGCTACTCATGGTTGCTCTATCCACCGATGTTAAATATGCTTTCAGAGAATTCGAATATTAAGCAGTTTGCAAAATGTTTTTCTATCATCGGCGTGTGTAATGATTCAGAACAAGCCAAAGAAAATTTATTTGATTATGGAAAGCACAATCCATCTTGCAAGCCAACAACTTTACAAAGGATGGCAAAAGAAGATAATTCGATTCTTGGTTATGGGTGCGGAGTAATTATGTTATAAAGTGTACCCAATTCCCAATTTGACGAACGGAGCAAACACATTCCCTTTGATTGCCCTTTCCCATCAAACAAAAAAGCCAGCCGAAACAGGAGAAGCTCTCTTGCTTCGGCTGGTTTTATTTTGTTAAAAGGCGATCAGAAAAGGAACGAAATGTTTACTGCATTCCGCAGCACTTTTTATATTTCTTGCCGCTGCCGCAGGGGCAGGGATCATTGGGATTGACCTTCACCTTTTTGACCACCGGCTTTTTCTTCACTGTGCCGTCATCCATCCCGGCGGCGGTAGGGTTGGCAACCTGCACCCGTTTGGGTTCATCCTCTTTGCGCACCCGCAGCGTCAAAAGCATCCGCACGGTGTTTTCCTTGATGCCCGCAATCATGGCGTCAAACATATCCGAACCTTCAATGCGATATTCCACCACCGGATTCCGCTGGGCATAGGCCCGCATTCCGATGCCCCGCTTGAGTTCGTGCATGTCGTCGATATGATCCATCCAAAGGGTGTCAACATGGCGGAGGAGCACCACTCGCTCCAACTCCCGCATCCGTTCTTCGCCCAGCAGTTTTTCCTGCTGTTCATATTTTTCTTCCCCCCGGCGCACCAGCTCATCGATCACCGATTTGCGGTCGATCTCGCCCGATTCCCTCGGGGTGTAATGATAATCCGATTCGGTGGTCAGGAAATGGAGAAAATCGTTTCGCAAGCCTTCCCAATCCCAATCATCATGGATCTTATCATCATAAAGTCTGGCGTGAACCCGCTCTTCGATCATATCCCGCATCATCTTTTGGATCACCGGTTTCAGGCTGCCGCCCTCCAACACCTGATCTCTCTGCTGATAAATGATCTCCCGCTGACGGTTGAGCACGTCGTCATATTCCAGCACATTTTTCCGAATGCCGAAGTTTCTGGATTCCACCCGTTTTTGCGCCCCCTCCAAAGTCGAGGTGAGCATCTTGTTTTCAATGGGCATCGTTTCATCCACATTCAGGGTGTTCATAATCTGGGTCATCCGATCGCCGGCAAACAGCCGCATCAGATCATCCTCGGTGGAGATATAAAACCGGCTTTCCCCCGGATCGCCCTGTCTTCCGGAACGGCCCCGCAGCTGATTGTCGATTCGTCTGGCTTCGTGGCGTTCGGTGCCGATGATGAAAAGGCCCCCTGCCTTGCGAACCGCCTCGGCCTCGGCTTCCACTTCCGGCTTCAAGCGGGCATAAGCCTCTTTATAATCGGCTCTTGCCTGCAGGACGGTTTCGTCCTGTGTGTCCGAAAAACCGTATGCCTCGGTGATCACATCTTCCTCATAGCCCTTTTTGCGCAATTCTGCTCTGGCCAGATATTCGGCGTTACCGCCCAATTTGATGTCGGTTCCACGGCCGGCCATATTGGTTGCGATGGTAACCGCCCCCACCTTGCCTGCCTGGGCCACAATCTCGGCTTCCTTTTCGTGATACTTGGCGTTCAAAACCGTGTGTTTCACGCCCTGCTTTTTCAAAAGGGAAGAGAGAAATTCACTCTTGTCGATGGAAACGGTACCCACCAACACCGGCTGACCCTTGGCGTGACAGGCCTTGATCTGCTCGATCACCGCCAGATATTTGCCCCGTTCGCTGCGATAGACCGCGTCCTCATGGTCGATTCTGGCCACCGGGCGGTTGGTGGGGATTTCCACCACATCCAATCGATAGATGCTGCGGAATTCCTCCTCTTCGGTCAGAGCAGTACCGGTCATACCGGAAAGTTTTTTATACATTCTGAAATAGTTCTGGAAGGTCACCGTGGCGAGGGTTTTGGATTCCTTTTCCACCTTCACACCCTCTTTGGCTTCGATGGCCTGGTGCAGTCCCTCGTTATACCGTCTGCCGGTCATCAGGCGGCCGGTGAACTCATCCACAATCACCACCTGGCCGTCTTTCACCACATAATGCTCATCCTTTTTCATCACCCCACGGGCTTTGATGGCCTGGTTGATGTGGTGCTGGAGGGTCAGGTTTTCGGGGTCGGTGAGGTTTTCGATGTTGAAATAAGCCTCGGCCTTTTTCACCCCTCTTGGGGTCAGAGAGGCGCTCTTGGCCTTTTCTTCCACCACATAATCGGCGTCATATTCTTCCAGGGGCGCTTTGGCATCCTCTTCCTGGACAACGATTTTTTTGAGGGTGGCGGCAAAGCGGTCGGCCCGTTCATAAAGGTCGGTGGATTTATCGCCGGCCCCGGAAATGATCAGCGGCGTTCTGGCTTCGTCGATCAAAATGGAGTCCACCTCGTCCACAATGGCAAAGGCATGGCCCCGCTGCACCTTTCGCTCGGCATAGATGACCATATTATCCCGGAGATAGTCAAAGCCAAACTCGTTGTTGGTGCCATAGGTGATATCGGCCCCGTAAGCAGCCTTGCGCTCTTCAGGGGTTTGATCATGCAACACAAGGCCCACACTCACCCCAAGATAGGAATAGAGCTTGCCCATCCATTCCGACTGGAATTTGGCCAGATAATCGTTGACGGTGACGATGTGAACACCCTTTCCGCTGAGGGCGTTCAGATAGGCAGGCAGAGTGGCGGTCAGGGTTTTGCCCTCACCCGTTTTCATTTCGGCAATCCGCCCCTGATGCAAAACAATGCCGCCGATGATCTGAACCGGATAAGGCCGCTCCCCCAAAACCCGGTCGGCCGCCTCCACACAGGTGGCAAAGGCTTCGGGCAGCAAGGCATCCAGCGTTTCCCCTGCGGCATAGCGCTCTTTTAAGCGGACAGTCTGACTGCGCAGCTGCTCCTCGCTCATCTTTTTCATCGTTTCTTCAAAAGACTGCACCTGGGCCAAAATGGGCTGAATCTTTTTCAACTCTCTTTGGGAATAGGTGCCGAAAATCTTTTCATAAAGTCCCATATCAAAATCCTTCCCGAGAAGATCCCTTCTCTGCCAAAGATCTTATGTCACGGCAATTGCCGAAGCATTCTTTGTTATTTTACTCTTTTTTTCCGCCGCTGTCAATGAACAGACCCTGTCGAAAAACCCCTCTCCTTGTCTTGTTCTGCCCCTTTTTCCAAAAATTAAAAATCCTGTCATATTTTGCCTCGATTATTCACAAATTTCGTTTTTTTCTGCATCTTTTGTGTGCTATCCTAACAAACAGAAAAGAGCCTTTTTCGGATCTTTCCGGAAACAGAAAAGGAGCAGTTATCTTGAAGATGCGTATCAGCCCGCTTCGTTGGGCAACCTTTCTTTTGTTGGAAGCTTTTGTTCTTTTCACCGCCCTTTGGCAGATATTGGAAGGAGACCTGACCAACCTGCTTCTTTGTTTTACTACCCTTTTTTTGGTAGCCGTTCCCTTTGTGTTTCCCCGGTTTCTGCCCATGCAGATGGATTTCCCCATTTTCCTCTTTTTGGAATGTTATGCCGTCGGCGCGCTCCTTGGGGATTGCTGGCATCTTTATGATCAAACCGTCTGGTGGGATAAACTGCTGCATTTTTCCGGCGGAGTTGTTTTTGCCCTCTTTGGTCTTTGGCTGCTGCAGGCAATCTGGAAACAGCCGCCTCCGCTTTTGGCATCGGTTTTGTTTGCCTTTTGTTTTTCGGTCACATTGGCGGTTCTTTGGGAATTTTTGGAATTCGGCTCTGACCGGCTTTTCGGAACCGATATGCAGCGGGACACCTGGCTTTCCGCCCTTTCTTCCTATGCGATTGGAGAGGAGACAGGCAGGGTGGCCGGCATTGAAAACATCACCGAAGTCACCGTCAACGGGCAGCTTTTGGGAGAAGGCGGCTATCTGGATATCGGGTTGGTTGACAGTATGATGGATATGCTGGTGGAAACCGTCGGGGCGCTGGCAGTTTCTCTCTATGCCTTGTTTGATCGGCAACGTCATCCGTTGCTTCTGTTTAAAAAGACAAGGGAAAAATAATCTGCTTCCGTCAGCAGATTCGGCTTGGACGCTTCATTTCGCAACACAAAAGGAGTTGTTGACATTATGCAAAAAATCTTTCAAAAGAATCAGATTCTGACTATCCCCAATCTTCTGAGCCTTGTTCGGCTGCTGCTCATTCCGCTGATTGTCTGGCTCTATGTGGGGCAAAATCATTATCTTGCGGCGGCCGCTGTGATTGTCCTTTCCGGCTTGACCGACATTGCAGACGGGATCATCGCCAGAAAATTTCATATGGTTTCGGATTTCGGAAAGATTCTGGATCCGGTGGCAGACAAGGTGACCCAGGGAGCCATTCTTCTTTGTTTGGGCCATCGCTTTCCGTTGATCTTTCCCCTTGTGATCGTGTTCGTTTTGAAAGAATGCATTATGAGCGTGATGGGCATTTATGTCATCCGCAAGGTGGGGGATGTGAAGGGCGCCAACTGGTATGGCAAGGCCAACACCGTTTTTCTTTATGCCGTTATGATGCTCCTGATCCTTTGGCCCGCTATTTATCCCTGGCTGGCCAACGCGCTGATCTTTCTTTGTTTCTTCACTGTTTTGGCCTCGTTTTTCTTGTATATCCGGTTTTACTGCCGCGTTTTGGCGGAACACAAGGTCGAAACAAAGGCTTGAGCGCACAAAGCAACCCCCGCTCTAAAAAAGAGCGGGGGTTTTCCTTTTGATTGGTAAAACTTGCGACATCAGCAGAACCACAGCATACAAGTACATTGGACTTTTGGAAGCATAATTTTATCCCATGCCCACTTCCTTTGGTCATGGGATTATGCTATAATCAATTCACTGAACTTGACTTTGTGGAGGTGCCTTGTTTATGGATATATTAGAAATATCAAATGACATAGAAAAAAAGAATGTTACAAGATATATACTTGAAGCATTGCCAGATTGGTTCGGTATTCCTGAGTCAAGAGAAGAATATATACAAGATAGTGTTGGAAAAATATTCTTCTGTGCGCATATAGATGAAAAGCCAGTAGGTTTTCTCTATCTTAAACAAACAGGAAAAGATACAGTAGAACTTGCCGTTATGGGAGTGTTAAAAGAGTATCATCGAAATGGAATAGGTAAATCATTATTTGAATGTGCTAAAAAAGTAATTTATGAAAAGGGATATTCGTTTATTCAAGTAAAAACTGTCCAAATGGGCAAGTATGAGGATTATGATAAAACTAATAGATTTTATATCTCTCTTGGTTTCAAAGAATTTGAGATATTTCCAACATTGTGGGATGAATGGAATCCTTGCCAAATATATGTAATGGCATTATGACATTTTCAAATTACTCGGGCAGTTGTCCTTCGTGGCAACTGCTCCTTTTCTTTTACCTCTTGGTATGCTATGAAAAAATCGCAAAGCTGCCTTTGAAGCAGTATCTTTTTCTATATCCGCTTTAATGCCGACAAAAACACCCCTGTTTTCACAGGGGTGTTTTCTTTGCTTCTTGTAAAACCATTTTGTTTTCCGACCACAAAGGCGGTTTTCAAACGACCTTATTCTTTCCCGGTATAGAAATACAAGGTGCCGGCGATGCGATGAACCTCTTCCAGCGTGGGACATTGATCCTGACCCACATAATCCTCTTCCAGATCATAAAGACCGAAGGAGGCATAAACGAAGCCGAAGCCGTTGATATATTTGCCGTCTTTTTCCTCTGCGGTGATCTGGGCGAGTCTTTCCGTCACTTTATAGGTATACGGGGTGGACTCTTTCACAAAATCGCCCCAAATATACTTCTTTTCCGAGGGGATCATTTCAATGTTTCTTGTTTCGTATTTCACCGAGCATTCAACCGCCCCGCTGCTGATTTCAGGAACCAGCTTGTTCAGATATGCTTCCTTCAAGCGATACTGAGGCTGCACAAACATCCGCTCATACTCGTTGAAGGCATTGAACCCGATGCCCACAAATTCGCCGAGCTCAAAATAATTCAGCCAGTTATCTTTGGTGAGTTCCACCGCCTCGACCTGATCCTCGCGGTAATAATCGCCGTTTTTATCCTGATAGATAAAGGACATTTCCACCAAACCGCCATTTCGCAGATCGATGCGCATATCATAAGCCTTGGTGCCGTCTTCCTTCAAAACATCAATGGAAGCCCATTCCCAGCTTTCCTGGGTGGTCAGTTTCATGGTATAGGTTTCGTTGTTGATGGTGATCTTTCCATCCCCGTTGATGACATATTCGCTGCAAACAAGCCCCTCTTTATCCACCGCGAACCAGTTTCCTTCCAACCGGTCATACCAACGCCGGATATAATCCGGAATGGCAGGCTCACTGCTTACCTCCTCACGGCTGGCCGGCTCGGACTTTTCGGATCCGCCGCCGTTCCCCGTTTGGGAAATGTTTTCAGTCACCCCTTCGCTCTTTTGGGTTTCGCTCGTTTCGGGAGAAAGCAGTTCCGTTTTGCCGCAGGCAGAGAAACAAAGACAAAAAACAAGAATCAGAAGCAAAGATACGCTCTTTTTCATAATGACGACCCCTTTTTTGTTGATTGGATTTAGTATAACAAAAAAATGGGGGAAAGGCAAGAAAAACCCCCGAATCCAAGGATTCGGGGGATAGAAGTTTGAGAAAAAATCTCTTGTTCCGGGCACATAGGCTCGGTGGCTTTTATCAGAATGATGCCTCTTGCTTTTTTGGTTTATAATCCCCATAATATAAGGGGGTGGTTATGATGATTATATTTGATAAACTATGGATCACCATGAAACAAAAGGGCTGTTTGACCTATCAATTAAGAGAATGGTGCGGTATCGACAGCAAAACCATTCGTCGGCTCAAAGCAAACGAGAATATCGAAACGAAAACACTCTCCAAAATTTGCTCGGCGTTGGATTGCCGATTGGAAGATATTGCAGAGTTTGTATCCGATAAATAAACAAAAGGGCTTAGGGAATCCCCGGGTCCTTTTCTATTGCCGCAGAAAAACGGACAAAAGAAAGCCCCCCGTGAAAAATCACGGGGGGTTCTTTTCGCAGGAAACTTATTTGGATTCTGCAACAGCAACAGCAACGGCCACAGTCATACCGACCATGGGGTTGTT
>JAFQMB010000050.1 GCA_017421095.1 Oscillospiraceae bacterium | reverse complement strand
GGAATTACCGGACTTGCCCAGGTTAATGGGCGAGACAATCTGGAATTCCGCGAAAAAGCCAAACTGGATGCGGAATATGTTGCCAAGTGTTCGATGAAAATGGATCTTTGGTGCCTGTTGCAGACTGTGAAAACCGTAATTACGGGTGAAGGGGTTATCTAATGGAAGCCTATTCTGTTTTGATGAGTATCTACCGTCAGGAAAATCCTGCACATCTCTCTCTGGCGCTGGAAAGTATGATGGAACAGAGTATTCCGACCAATGACTTTGTCATCGTCTGTGACGGCCCTTTGACTGCAGAGTTGGATAATTTACTGGATTCTTATGCCAAGCGTCATCCGAATGTAATCCGTTTGATACGTTTGAAGGAAAATGTGGGAATCGGAAAAGCAGCCAACATCGGTCTTTCTTACTGTAAAAACGATTTGGTGGCCAAAATGGATGGAGATGACATCTCGGTCAAAAATCGCTGTGAAATGCAGCTTGCCCGTTTTGCAGAAAAAAAGGAACTGACGGTACTGGGCGGAGACATTGATGAGTTTGAATCGGATGCGGAAAAGCCCTTTTCCCGCCGTGTTGTGCCCAAAACCAACGAATCCATCCGTAAATTTGCCCGGCGCAGACAACCGTTTAACAATATGACGGTGATGTATCGGCGCTCGGCGGTAGAAAAAGTGGGCGGATACCGCGATTTCAGACGAAGCGAGGATTATGATCTTTATCTGCGTCTGCTCCAGGCGAATTATTATACCGAGAATCTGGATGCTGTTTTGGTAAAAGCGAGAGTGGATCTGGGTGCCTTTCGGCGTCGCGCCTCTTTTGAAACACTCAAAGGCTGTGTGCGTTCCCGTTGGTATGCTCTTCGCACCGGATATGCTTCTCTTTGGGATTTCTTGTTCTGTGTCTGTGGGGAAACGGTGATTTTGATCAGTCCGGATCCGCTGCGCCATTGGATTTACAACCGCTTTTTGCGCAATAAATGAAAATCAATATAGTTGTGAGGTGTCTGCCGATGGAATGGAAAGAAGCTTCTTTGCAAGAACATCAGCAGGCACTTTGTCTTTTGTTGAAAGAGTTTGACCGTGTCTGCCGTCAGCTTAATATTCCTTATATGCTTTTCGCCGGTAGCATGCTCGGAGCGGTGCGGCATAAGGGATTCATCCCCTGGGATGATGATCTGGATGTTTTGATGCTACGGCCCGATTATGAGCGTTTTTTAAAAGAGGCCGAGACAGTTTTGGACCGAGAAACCTTTTTCCTCCAAAAAGAATTTTCTGAAAATTGGCCTATGTTTTTTTCCAAACTGCGCTTGAACGGCACCACTTGTTTGGAAAAATATCATCCGAAAAATCAAAACACTCATCAAGGGGTGTATATGGATCTTTTTCCTTGCGATGCGGCCCTTGATTCCGAGTTTGGAAGAAAACTGCAATTCTTCGCCTCTAAAGTGGTAATCGCGAAATCTTTGGATCGCCGGGGTTATGATACAGACAGCAAAACCAAGCGACTTTTTATGACCCTTTGCAGATTTCTTCCCACAAAGCCTTTCCTTTCTTTTGCAAAAATGGGGAAGCGGGAGAGCAGAGTGGTTCACACTTTTTTTGGCGGGGCAAGAGGATATGAGAAAAACATCTATCCCCGGGAATATTTCACCGATTATCATCAGACGATGTTTGAAGGGAAAGATTATCCCATCTCTGCAAAATACGATGCGTTGCTTTCATTGCTCTATGGCGATTATATGACTCTGCCGCCCGAGGAAGATCGCCTTTTAAAACAACACGCTATTTTTGTTAATTTGGAACACTCTTATGAAGCCTTTGCCGACTTTCGCAAGGATATGACTTTTGAAACCTATACAAGAAGCATTCGATGAACAGACATCCTGATTGTGGATGTCTGTTTTTTCTTAATTAATACTGGACATTTCTTGGATTGACAAGTATAATGTATTTGTATTTTTATGCGTATTTATCACGTTCAGAAAGGAAGGACCGGATGTTATGAAGGTTTTGATTATCAGCCACAATCCGGTATCTCCGCAAAGCAGCATGGGGAAGACCTTTCTTTCCCTCTTTTCAAAATTTGCGCCAAGCGAACTCTGCCAGTTGTATATCTATCCCACCCTTCCCAATGAACAGTGCTGTTCCTCTTTTTTTCGAATGACCGATAAAGAGGCGCTAAAGCATCTGGTTTTGCGCGGCAAAATGGGAAGAGAAGTGTTGCCGGAAGAGATTTTTTCAGAACAAGGGGCCTATGAATATGCCGCGGACGAGGCATTTTACCGCAATAAGAAAAATAAAACCCCCCTTCGCAGATTGCTGCGGGATCTTGTTTGGAAACTTGCCCCTTGGTATAACAGCAAACTCAAAAACTGGGTGGAGAAAGAAAAACCGACCTGTATTTTTGTGGCACCCGGTGTTGCCGGATTTATTTATGATTTCGCCTTGAACCTCTCAAAGGATTTCCATCTGCCGATTGTCACCTATATCTGTGATGAATATTATTTTGTTGCACCGCCGAAAGGGCTGCTGGAAAGTTTTCGGCTTAAACGATTACAGAATATGATCGGAGAGTTGCTGAATCACACCGAAAATTTGGTGGTAATCAGCCCCGAATTGGAGGCCGGTTATGCACCTCACTTTGGGGTGAAAACCCAGCTTTTGATGACCGGAAGCGCCTTTCCCGTTGCAAATATGCTTCGTACGGAAGAAGAACCGTTGTCTGTTTCTTATTTTGGAAATTTGCGCAGCAACCGTTTTCTTTCTCTTGCCCAAATCGGCCAGGCATTGGAATCGCTGAATCAAAAGCATCAAACACAGTTCAAACTGAAAATTTTCAGTTCTGAAAAAGATCCGGAAATTTTGAATCACCTTTCTGCTTCTTCGGCCATTGAGCTCTGCGGCTTTGTTTCCGGTGAGGCATTCACCGAAGCACTGCTGAATTCCCACCTGCTTCTTCATGTGGAATCCTTTGATGAGGAGAGTATTGACCGGGTGCGCAATTCCATTTCCACCAAAATTGCCGATTCTTTGGCTTCTGGGATTCCCCTTGTGGCATATGGTCCCGGAACAGTTTCTTCCATCAAACATCTGCAGCGAAACGATTGCGCGCTGGTTGCCACTCAAAAAGAAGAGTTGGAGTCGGTTTTGGAATCTGCCTTTTTTGATGCCGAAAAGAGAAAAAAAGTGGTGGAAAACGCCTGTGAAACAGCGAGAAAATACCACGACAGTGACAAAAACAGTGCGCTTTTGAAAGAACTGCTCTCTGCGGTTTCCGGCGAAATTTGATCAACAAGTGAGAGATTATGAAGATATTGCAGATCAACAATGTATACGGTGAAAAAAGCACCGGAAAGATCACAAAAGCCATTCATCTGGGGCTTTTGGAAATGGGGCACCAATCCGTTGTGGTCTTCGGCAGAGGGAAAGGGACCTCTGATCCCGGTGTAATCCGCCTTTGCCCGGATTTTTACGGCAAGTGGAACAATCTTTTTTCCCGTTTCTCCGGAATGATGTATGGCGGCTGTTTTCTTTCCACCCTACGACTCTTTTATATCATCCGGAAAGAAAAACCCGATGTGGTTCATCTGCAATGTATTAACGGTTATTTTGTGAATATTTATCGGCTGATCGGATGGCTGAAAAAACACCGGATCAAAACCGTTGTCACCCTTCACGCAGAATTTATGTATACCGCAAACTGCGGACACGCTTTTTCCTGCGATCAATGGAAAAAGGGATGCCAAAAATGTCCGGATAAGAAAAAGGCAACGAAAAGCCTGCTTTTTGATCACACCGGGCGCTCCTGGCGGGCAATGAAGCGTGCTTTTTCTGGATTTGAATCCGATTGTATCATCTGTCCTGTTTCTCCTTGGACCGAAGCGCGTGCCAGGGAAGGGGAGATTTTGAAAAACTTCCGTTTCCAAACCGTTTATAACGGGGTGGATCTGCAAACCTTTTACAGAAAAAACGATTCTGCTCTTGCCCGGCAACCGGAAGTATTGCATGTCACCGCCCATTTTGATCCCACAGTCGATCATGCAAAAGGCGGATATCATCTCATCTCTTTGGCTAAAATGCTGCCGCAGGTGCGATTCCTTGTCGCCGGCAGAGCAGAGAAGACGGAATATTTGCCCGAGAATTTGACACTGCTCGGAGAAATCAGAGATCAAAATCGGTTGTCCTCTCTTTATCAAAGCGCCTGGGCTTCGGTTTTGGTCAGCGAAAAAGAAACCTTTTCTATGCCCTGTGCCGAAAGTCTTTGCTGCGGCACTCCGGTGGTTGGTTTTTTGGCGGGCGGCCCGGAACAGATTGCACTGAAAGAATACAGCGATTTTGTTCCCTTTGGGCAGACAGAAAAGTTAGCAACCTTGCTCGCATCTTATTTGGATAAAGATCGGTTTGACAGAAACAAAATCGCTGAGGATGCCGCCAAAACCTATGGCGTGCCGGCGATGCTGGAACAATATCTTGCCATATGCAGGAGGGTCTGATGAGGGTTGATTGGCTGAAAAAACAAAATCCAGAACGAATCCAGATCGTTTTGTTCCGGGTTCTCTTTTGTGTTGCAGCCGGCATCATTATGACCCGTATAATTGGCTTTGACACTTTGAGCAGCCTGTTATACACCCTTACCTTTCCTTTGACGGTAGCTCTATGGTTGTTCTCTGTTCGGAAGGGGCTCACTTGGTCTGATCTTTTCATGCTTGGAATCGGAGTGTTGGCGTTTCTCTTTGTGTTTTTGGATTTGATCCGTTCGGGAGGGCATTTTTCTCCGTCTTACTTCAAAAAGGTCATCATCTTTTGCATGTCGCTTTTGTTCCTACAAACCTGCCACCGAAGCTGGACAGGCAGCTGCTTGGCAGAGATGATCAATCGCTCCATCGATCTGCTTACCATTTTTATGTTGGTGATGTATATCTTTTTCTGGGATGAGATGCACATGATCAACAATATTGTGACCCGATATGCCACCTTCCAGTTTCCCAATCCCAATTTGTTTGCTTTGTTCGTTTCCTGCCTCTATATGCTCAAATTTTGCCTCTTTTCCAATCCCTGCAG
>JAFQMB010000049.1 GCA_017421095.1 Oscillospiraceae bacterium | reverse complement strand
TGAGTTGCTGCGCCGCAGGAGAGAGGAGCTGGGCATCAGCCGCGATGGGCTGGCCGCCGCTTTGGGGGTGAGCCGCAGCGCCATCGGCAACTATGAAACGGGCCCCCTCTTTTGCGAAAAAGAGGGCCCGTTTCACCGGATCGGGGTCATAAATTTTCACCTGATCATAATCCCCCTTGGTCAGACGAACCGCCTGGCCTCCGATGAGGTCGATGGCAGGAAAGATCTTCATATTCCGTTTCCTTTCTTTATTCTTTCCAGTTTGCAAACCGTTCAAGAAGTTTCAGCCCTGCTTCTCCGCTTTTTTCGGGATGGAATTGGGCGCCAAACACCCGCCCTTTCCCCACAAAAGCGGTCACCGGCAGGCCATAGTCGGTGGTAGCCAGCAGGCAATCATCGCAATCTTCGGCCGCAAAGGAATGAACAAAATACATATATTCCCCCTGGCATTCTTTGGGCAGCAGAGGGGATTCTTTGGAAATTTCCAACCGATTCCAACCCATTTGAGGCAATTTGAGTCCCGCTTCTTCCGAGGCATTCATCCGCCGCACACTTCCGGGCAGCAGACCCAGCCCTTTATGAAGACCGAATTCTTCACTCTCTTCAAACAAAAGCTGCATTCCGAGACAAATGCCAAGGAGGGGTTTTTCTTTTGCCCAGTTTTGCAAAAAGGGAACGAAATTTCCTTCCTGCAGACGGGCAGAGGCATCCCCAAAGGCGCCGACCCCCGGCAAAATCAGCCGATCACAATTTTTCAGCGCCTTTTGATCCGACGAGACCATCACCTCTGCGCCCACCGCCTTCAACGAGGCTTTGAGGGAAAAGAGATTGCCCACCCCATAATCCAACACGCCGATCATATTCTTTCATCCTCTCTCGGCTTATTCCAGCATCCCTTTGGAAGAGGGAATTTCATCTGCCAGTTCCGGGTCGATTTTCACCGCCTGACGCATAGCCCGACCAAAACTTTTGAACATGGCTTCCAAGAGATGATGGGTATTTCTGCCGGCCAGTTTTCGAATGTGGAGATTCAGTCCCAAACTGCGGCAGAGGGCGGCAAAGAATTCTTCCGCCAATTCCACCTCAAAATCCCCCACCTTCCAAACAGGCAGTTCCATTTCATAATAAAGGCCACAGCGGCCGGAAAGGTCCAACACCGCCATCACCAGCGCATCATCCATACAAAGGGTGGATTCCCCAAAGCGGCAGATGCCCCGTTTTTCTCCCAACGCCTCTTTGATGGCGCTGCCAAGGGCGATGCCGCAATCTTCCACCGTGTGATGGGCATCCACCTCCAGATCCCCCACGCAGGTCAAAGCAAGATCCATTCGGCTGTGGGTCACAAACCCGGTGAGCATATGATCAAAAAAACCGCAGCCGGTTTTAATCTCTGCCCGGCCTTTGCCGTCCAGATTCAAAGAAAGATTGATTTGGGTTTCTCTGGTCACCCGTTCCAGTTTGCTTTCTCTCATTCTTTTTCCCTCTCGCTTTCCCATTTTTCCGTTGCAGTCAACTCGGTGATGGCTTTCAAAAAGAAGTCCATCTCCTCTTCGCTGCCCACACTCACCCGCAGATAATCTTCGATTCCGGGGGTGTTGAAATGCCGCACCAGAATCTTTTTCTTTCTCAGTTCTTCGGCCAAAGTTTTCCCTTCAAATCCCGCCTTTTTCAAAAACAGGAAATTGGCAGCCGAATCGGTCAACTCAAAGCCCTGATCCTTCAAAACTTTTTTGGTCCGTTCTCTTGTTTTGATCACCTGATCCGCCGTCTTTTTGGTGTATGCTTCCGCTTTCAACACCGAAATGCCTGCCGCCTGGGTCATGGCGTTCACATTATAAGGATGGAAGGAATCCTTGATCCGCCGCATCCCTTCGATCAGCTTTTGATTGCCAAGGGCAAACCCCAGCCGACCGCCCGCCAAACTGCGGGATTTGGAAAAGGTTCGAACAATCAACAGGTTTTCATATCGCTCGATCAGAGAGCGTCCGTTTTCCGGCGCAAAATCGGCATATGCTTCATCCAGCACCACCACCCGATCGGGGTCGGCCTTTAAAATGCGCTCCACCGACGAAAGGGGCATCAAAATGCCGGTGGGGGCATTGGGATTGGCCAGAAAAACCGTTTCGCCCTTTTGGCAGCATTCGGCCGGATCGATGGAAAGATCCGCTTGCAATTCGAATCTTCTTGTCGGCACCTGAAACAGATTGGCCAACACCTCGTAAAAGCCATAGGTCACCCGAGGGAAGACGGCCGGATGATCCTTGTCGCAAAAGGCAAGAAAGGCAAAGGCCAAGATCTCGTCCGAACCGTTGCCGCAGATCACCTCTTCTTTTTTCAGACCAAAGGTTTCTGCCAACGCCTGACAAAGGACAGCTGCTTCCGGATCGGAATATTTTTGCAGATTTTCTGCCGCCTGCAAAACCGCCTCTTTCACACCCGGCGCCGGGGGAAAGGGGTTTTCGTTGGTGTTGAGTTTGATCAGCCCCTCGATCTTGGGCTGTTCCCCCGGAACATAGGGGGAAAGGCGCTCCAGCCGATTTGCAAATTCCATTTGTTTTCCCTCTTTATCCTTGCCGGATCAAATTCTTTCCTTCTTTGCCCGACGAAGCATACTCTCGCCGTGGGCTTTTAACCCTTCGGCATTGGCAAACAGATTCACCTTTTCTGCCGCTGCCGCTGCCGCGCTGCTGCTGTAATAACAAAAAGAAGATTTCTTGATAAAATCATCCACCGAAAGGGGTGAAGAGAATCTCGCTGTCCCCGAAGTGGGCAGGGTGTGGTTGGTGCCTGCGAAATAATCCCCCAACGCTTCCGGGGTGTGATAGCCCAAAAAGATGCTGCCTGCGTGTTTCACCAAAGGCAAAAGGGCAAAGGGCTCTGCCACCGAAAGTTCCAGATGTTCGGGGGCAAGGGCATTGCTGATTTCCAACGCCTCAAAAAGAGAGGAAACCAAAATCAGTTTGCCGTTTGCTTCCAACGATGCGGCGCAAATTTCTTCTCTGGGAAGCAGTTTGGTTTGAATTTCCAACTGCTCCTTCACCTGCAAAAGCAGTTCTTCACAATCGGTGATCAAAACCGCGGTGGCGTTTTTATCATGCTCTGCCTGGGAAAGGAGATCGGCCGCCACCACCGCAGGATCGGCACCCCCATCGGCCACCACCAGAATTTCGGAAGGGCCGGCCACCATATCAATGTCCACCAGACCGTAAACCTGCTTTTTGGCTGCCGCCACAAACACATTTCCCGGCCCCACAATCTTATCCACCTTGGGCACACTTTCGGTGCCGTATGCCAACGCCGCCACCGCCTGGGCGCCGCCCATTTTGAAGATGCGGGTTACCCCGGCGATTTTTGCCGCGGCCAAAAGGGCGGGGGGCAGACTGCCGTCTTTATCCGGCGGCGTGACCATAATCCGCTCTTCCACCCCGGCGATCACGGCAGGAATGGTGTTCATCAAAACGCTGCTGGGATATCTTGCCGTTCCCCCGGGAACATAAAGGCCCACCTTTTCCAGCGGGGTGATCTTTTGCCCCAGAATCACACCGTCGCCGCTTTCGGTCACAAAGCCGTTTCGCTTCTGGTGACTGTGATAAAAACGGATGCGCTCGGCCGCCTCGGTCAAAACCTGCACCAGCGCAGGATCCGCCTTTTTGGCCCCCTCCTCCCACTCTTCTTCGCTTACTTCCAACGAAGAAAGCAAAACGCCGTCAAACTTCTCTTCCAATGCATAAACGGCCTGATCCCCCCGGGTTTTCACCTGCAAAAGGATCTCCGCCGCCGCCCTTTCTGCCGCCTCGTTGGCCGCAAAAGAACGTT
>JAFQMB010000048.1 GCA_017421095.1 Oscillospiraceae bacterium | reverse complement strand
CTCTCCCTATGGGAGAGGATCTCCTTCTTCGAAGGAGTGGCAGGCGAAGCGTGACGGTGAGGGCGCAAAAGCCTCTCCTCTTTAGAATGAAGTGAAATACACAACATAGCAGAGGGCGTTTTTTAAGATTGCAACAGGCAGAAAAAACTCCCCTCACCAAAACAGGCAAGGGGAGTTTCTTTTTTACACATTTTCACCCAGCATCTTTGCCTCTTCGGGAGAAAGGGTCTCATCCTCCTCCAGTCCCAAAAACTGAGTGCGATAGAGGGCGGCATACACCCCGTTCTGCCCCATCAGCGAACGGTGATTCCCCCGTTCCCGGATGCCGTTTTCATCCAGCACCACAATGGTATTGGCATTTCGGACGGTGGAAAGTCTGTGGGCTACCACCAGGGTGGTGCGGCCTTTGCAAAGCTGATCCAGCGCCTGCCAGATGGCCTGTTCGGTGAAATTATCCAAAGCGCTTGTGGCCTCATCCAAAATCAGGATGGGCGGATTTTTCAAAAAGACTCTTGCAATGCTGATCCGCTGTTTCTGGCCGCCGGAAAGTTTCACCCCCCGTTCGCCGATCTGGGTGTCATATCCATCAGGCAAACTTTGCACAAACTCATCCAGTCTTGCGGATTTTGCCGCCTCGATGATCTCCTCTCTTGTGGCGCCGGGTTTGCCATAGGCGATGTTTTCTCCGATGGTGCCGCCGAAAAGGAAGACCTCCTGCTGAACAATGCCGATGGCCCGCCGCAGTTCGCTTCGTTCCACATCCCGAATATCAACCCCGTCAATGGTAATCTTTCCGCTGCTGATCTCATAAAACCGGGGAATCAGATGGCAAAGGGTTGTCTTTCCGCCACCCGAAGGCCCAACCAGGGCAAAGCGTTCCCCCGGACGGATTTCTAAATCCAGATCCCGAATGACCGGTCGGTCTTCTTCATAAGCAAAACTCACCTTTTCAAAGCGAATCTCACCCTTCACATTGGCAAGAGGCACCGGATTGGCAGGCTGTTCTTCCTCGTCCAGCTGCTGCAATTCCAAAAACCGTTCAAAGCCGGTCACCGCATTGGTATACATTTCCGCAAAGTTCACCAGCTTGCGGATGGGGGTCAAAAGCAGGCTGACATACATGCTGTAAATCAGAAAATCCGCCACCTCCAGCTGACCCATGCTGAGGAAGATGCCGCCGGAGACCAGCAGCACCACATTCATTCCGTCCAAAATCAGGCTGTTGCCCGAAAAGAAGCCGGCCATGGCCCGATAGGCCAATCCTCTTGCTTTGGCGAACTTCCGGTTTGCCACCTCCAGCCTTGCGGTTTCACTCTTTTCGCTGCCAAAGGCTCTGGAAACCCGAATGCCGCCGATGGCGTTTTCCAGTTCGGCATTCACTTCCCCCACCTGTTGTCTGCTTTCGGCAAAGGCTCTTTGCATCGAAAGACGGCGCTTGGCAGAAAAGATCACCACCACCGGAATGCAAAGGAAGAGAATCAGCGAGATCTGCCAGTTGATGGTGGCCAAAAAGGAAAAGGCACCGATGATGGTCAAAAAAGAGATGAGCAGATCTTCGGGGCCGTGGTGGGCCAATTCGGAAATGTCCATCAAATCGTTGATGATGCGGCTCATAATCTGCCCGGTCTTGGTGCCGTCAAAATAAGAAAAGGGCAGTTTTTGCAGTTTGGCAAAGATTTCAGAGCGCATGTCCGCCTGAATCTTCACCCCCATCACATGGCCGTAATACTGGATGAGATAGTTAAGCACCGCCTTGGTGAGATAAATGAGCATCAAAAGGCCGCAAAGAAGCAACACCACACTCAAAGTGTCCGGCAGTTCCACCAGACGCATCACCTTTCGGGTGATCATGGGATACAAAAGATCCAACAGGGCAACCGCAATCGCCCAAAACATATCCAAAACGAAGATCTTACGATGGGGCTTATAATAAGAAACAAATTTTTTCAAGATAAAGGAAAGAGGAAAGGATGCCGCCTTTTGTTTCTTTTCTTCCATAGATGGTTCCTCCGGGTTTTTGACAATTTTCGTCTGTATGTTTGTTTTTTCAAAGCAAAAATATTTTATCATAAACAAACCATCAACGCAAGCAAAAGCCCCATCCTTCCTGCAAAAAGAAGAATGAGGCTTTTTGAATGAAAAACAATAGAAAACCTGTTACGCCTGATGATAGGGGCTCTTGCGCAGCTCTTCCATCACCGGATCGATCACCTTTTTCACCGTTCCATCAGCGAAGGGGCTTTCCAATTTGGCAACCCGAAGGAGTTCGCTGTAGTTCTTGCTGCCGCCGGCCAGACAAAGATCCATATAACCCTGCCAGGCCACCTTGGGATCCTGATGGTTCAAAACATAAAACTGCATGGCGCAGATCTGTGCCAGCGCATAGTCCACATAATAGAAGGGATAAAGGAAGATGTGCTGCTTCTGCATCCAGAAACCGCCCTTTTCCATCATCTCCTGACCGTCATAATCCCGCCAGGGGAGATAGATTTTTTCCAGCTTGTTCCAAATGGCATACCGTTCCTCAGCGCTGGGATTTCCGGCGGCATACACCTGTTCCTGGAAATCATCCACCATCACCAGATAGGGAATGGTCAAAACACAATCGGAAAGATGGGCATAACGATAGCGGGCGGCATCTTCCCCGAAGAATTTGTCCATCCAGGGATAGGCAAAGAATTCCATGCTCATGGAATGGATCTCGTTGACCTCGCTGGTCGATCCCCAATACATAGCCAGCTCCTGATTCCGAGAGGCCAAATATCCCTGGAACGCGTGGCCGGCTTCGTGGGTCAAAACATCCACATCGGCGCTGGTGCCGTTAAAGTTCGAGAAGATAAAGGGGGCCTTTTCTTTGGTGAACAGGGTCATATAACCGCCGGGACGCTTGCCGGGTCTGGTCACCAGATCAAAGAGTTCATAGCGGGTCATGAAATCAAAGAACTCCCCTGTTTCGGGCGAGAGTTCGCGATACATCTCGCCTGCCCAGCCCACCATCTCTTCCATGCTACCATGGGGGGTGGGGTTGCCCTCGCAAAAACGGAAACTCTCATCATAATAATGCAGTTTGTCGACTCCGATACGCTTTTTCTGTGCCTCCAACAGTTCCACACAGGCGGGCACCACCACCTCCTGCACCTGTTTGCGGAAGCTTTTCACCTCTTTGTTTGTCCAGTCGGTGCGGCCCATATCCAAATAGCCCAGGGGAATAAAGTTCTCATAGCCCAAAATCTTGGCCTTTTCCTGGCGCAGTTCGGTCAACCGGGAATAGATGTCATCCAATTCTGCGGCCACCGTTTCATACAATCCGGCCCAGGCAAAGAAGGCTTCTTTGCGCTCGTCCCGGTCTGCCGACTGCATATGTTTAAGGAGTCCGTAAAAATTACAGTCTTCTCCCCGAAATTCGGTGTGACAGGAGGCAGCTTTTTTGGAATAGGCCGCCCGCAGGGCATTTTCCTTCACCAAAAGGGGCACCAATTCAGGAGTCTGGGTTTTCACGGTGATTTCCGCCTGGGCAAAGAGCTCACTGCCGTATTCCGCCTCCATCTCTTTTCGGAAAGGGGTTGCCAACAGCGCTTTATCCGCCTCTAAAAACAAGGGCATCAAAGCGGGCATGGCCTCATCCAAAAAGGCCTGTTCCGCTTCATAAAAGGGATCGGTCATATCCATGGTGTTGCGCACATGGCAAAGGGTGGCATTGTTGCGCAATTCCAACTGCATCTCCTGCATCTCAAAATAAATGGCTTTGAGCTGCTCATAACTTTTGGCCGAGCGGAATTCTTCCAATTTTTCGGCAAACTTTTTTGCAAACCCTTCCACATCCGGGCGGGTATAGATCATCTGACTGAATTTTTCCATTTCCTTACCCCTTTTCTTTTTTCCTATGCAAAAGGGCAGCAAAGGCGATCTTCTCACCCCTGCTGCCCTGCAAAACTTTACTTTTCAGAAAAGAAGCCGATTAAAGCGCCTCTTCTTCCGAAATTTCCTGGGGCTCTTCTTCTGTCTGCGTTTCGGCAATCTTCACCTGGTTATACATGGCCATACCGGTGCCGGCAGGAACCAGTTTGCCGATGATGACGTTTTCTTTCAGGCCCACCAACGGATCGATCTTGCCCTTGATGGCAGCATCGGTCAACACACGGGTGGTTTCCTGGAAGGAGGCGGCAGAGAGGAAGCTTTCGGTTGCCAAAGAGGCCTTGGTGATACCCAGCAAAACAGGGGTATAGGTGGCCTTGACCACAGCCTGTTTTTCGGGGATCACTTCACCGGTTTCTTCGTTGAAGCTGTTGCCCTCACGCAGTTCGTAAACATTTTCGCCTTCCAACAGATAGGTGCGGCCATCCAAAACAACGCTTTCGCCATCGGCGGCCTGTTCCTTCACCGAAGCAACCAGACGGTCGATCCACTTGTTGGCGTTGTTGAAATCGCTACGCTCCACCTGAGAGCCGGGCAAAAATTCGGTGTAGCCGGGCTCTTCCACCTTCACCTTTTTGAGCATCTGACGAACAATCACTTCGATGTGTTTGTCGTTGATGTCTACACCCTGCATCCGGTAAACCTTCTGCACTTCGGCGATCAGATAGTCATAAACTGCCTTTTCGTTTTCAATGCGAAGTTTATCGTGGGGGTTGATGCTGCCTTCGGTCAGGCTCTGGCCCTTTTCCACATGCTGGCCGGTGGTGACACAGGCCTTGCTTTCGAACTCGCGCAGATATTTGCCCTCTTCGCCGGTTTCGTTGTTGCGAACCACGATGAATTCCTTCTTGCCTTCCTGGACAAAGGAAACCTCACCGGCCAATTCGCTCAACACCGCCAGCTTCTTGGGCTTACGACCTTCAAAGAGTTCTTCCACGCGGGGCAGACCCTGGGTAATGTCGCCGGCGTTGGCGATACCGCCCAGGTGGAAGGTTCTCATGGTCAGCTGGGTACCGGGTTCACCGATACTCTGTGCGGCAATGATACCAACGCTTTCGCCCACAGCGGCAGGCTCCTTGTTGGCCAGGTTATGACCGTAACACTTGGAGCAGACGCCCTCTTTGGATTCACAGGTCAAAACAGAACGGATAATGGGATTTTCAGGAGAAAGGGTCACCTGACGATCCTCATCCTCATAGAGTTTTGCAATGGCAGCGGCAGTTTCTTCTTTCATGATCTCGCCGTCTGCTGCAAACAAGACTTCACCGGTTTCGGCGTTGACAATGCTCTTTGCCAACACACGGCCGGTCAAACGCTCGGCCAGCGGCTCGATGATCTCTTTGCCTTCCCGGATGGAAACCACCTCAATACCGTTGGTGGTACCGCAGTCGACCTCCCGGATGATCACATCCTGGGAAACGTCTACCAGACGGCGGGTCAGATAACCGGAGTCGGCGGTTCTCAGAGCGGTATCGGCCAGACCCTTACGGGCACCACGGGAGGAAATGAAGTATTCCATAACGTTCAAGCCTTCCCGATAGTTGGCACGGATGGGCACTTCGATGGTCGAACCGGCGGTGTTGCTGATCAAGCCACGCATACCGGCCAACTGACGCATCTGATCCAGGTTACCACGGGCACCGGAATCCACCATCATAGAGATGGGGTTTCTGGAGTCAAAGTGCTGCTGGATGGCCTTGGTCACCTGGTCGGTGCAGTTGTTCCAAATGCTGATGAGCTTTTGGCTCTTTTCGCTCTTGGAATAAAGACCGCGGTTATAATCCCGTTCCAGCTTTTCGATCTTGGCTTCGGCTTCGGCAACATATTCCTTCTTTTCTTCGGGGATCACAGCGTCATAAACAGACACGGTGATGGCGCCCTGGGTGGAATATTTGAAGCCCTGCGCCTTGATTTCGTCCAACACCACGCTGGTCTCTTTCACACCGTGGGCGCGGATGCAGGCATCGATGATCTGACCCAGCTGCTTTTTCTTGACCAGGAAACTGATTTCGAAATCGCAAACCTTTTCAGGATCATTCCGATCCACATAGCCCAGATCCTGGGGAATGGGACGGTTGAAGAGAATACGGCCCACGGTGGTATCCACCAGGCGGGTATAGGTCTCTTCGTTGACGGTTTTGGTGATCCGAACCTTGATGGGAGCGTGCAGACCGACAACCTTTTCCTGATAGGCCATAATGGCTTCATCGCAATCCCGGAAGATCTTGCCGGCACCGGGCTCGTTCTCTCTCAGGTCGGTCAGGTAATAGGAACCGAGGACCATGTCCTGGGTGGGAACTGCCACCGGACGACCGTCAGAGGGTTTGAGCAGGTTGTGTGCCGCCAGCATCAGGAATCTGGCTTCGGCCTGGGCTTCCGCAGAAAGAGGCACGTGCACAGCCATCTGGTCGCCGTCAAAGTCGGCGTTATATGCGGTACAAACCAGGGGGTGCAGTTTCAGCGCTCTGCCTTCCACCAGCACCGGTTCGAAAGCCTGGATCCCCAGACGATGCAAGGTCGGAGCACGGTTGAGCAGAACAGGATGGCCCTTGATGACCTCTTCCAAAGCATCCCAAACTTCGGGAGACTGACGCTCCACCTTTTTCTTGGCAGCCTTGGGGTTGTTGGCCAGTTCGGTTTCCACCAAACGCTTCAAAACAAAGGGCTTGAAGAGTTCCAGTGCCATCTCTTTGGGCAGACCGCACTGATACATTTTCAGTTCGGGACCAACCACGATAACAGAACGGCCGGAATAGTCAACACGTTTCCCCAGCAAATTCTGACGGAAACGGCCCTGTTTGCCCTTGAGCATATCAGAAAGGCTCTTCAGAGGACGGTTGTTGGGGCCGGTGACCGGGCGGCCTCTGCGGCCGTTGTCGATCAGGGCGTCCACCGCCTCCTGGAGCATCCGCTTTTCGTTGCGGATGATGATGTCGGGCGCATCCAGTTCCAACAGTCTCTTCAACCGGTTGTTGCGGTTGATCACCCGACGGTAAAGATCGTTCAAATCGCTGGTGGCAAAACGGCCGCCGTCCAGGGTGACCATGGGGCGGATGTCCGGGGGAATCACCGGAACCACCGTCATCACCATCCACTCGGGGCGGTTGCCCGAAACGCGGAAGGCTTCCACAATTTCCAGCCGCTTGAGGATCTTGGCCTTTTTCTGGCCCTGTGCCTTATCCAGTTCTTCTTTCAGCTGGACAGACAAATTTTCCAGATCGATCTCTTCCAGCAGCTTGCGGATGTATTCCGCGCCCATGCCGGCTTCGAAATCGTCTTCATACTTTTCCCGATAATCTCTGTATTCGGTTTCGCTCAGCAGCTGTTTTTTCTCCAGCGGGGTGTCGCCGGGATCGGTGACAATATAAGAAGCGAAATACAGAACCTTTTCCAATGCCCGCAGGCTGATATCCAGCATATAGGCAATGCGGGAAGGATTCCCTTTGAAATACCAGATGTGAGAAACGGGGGTGGCCAGTTCGATATGGCCCATTCTCTCTCTTCTCACCTTTGCGCGGGTGATTTCCACGCCGCACTTTTCACAAACTTTTCCTTTATAACGGATCCGCCGGTATTTGCCGCAGTGGCACTCCCAGTCCTTCTGGGGCCCGAAGATGCGCTCGCAGAAGAGACCGTCCTTCTCAGGTTTGAGGGTGCGGTAGTTGATGGTTTCCGGCTTTTTCACTTCGCCGAAAGACCACTCCCGGATCTTCTCCGGAGAGGCAAGACCGATGCGGATGGATTCCATTGCATTACAAGCTTCCATGTGCGTTCCCTCCCAGATTATTCGTCCTCGTCGACCTCATCTTCGTCGGCATAGTCGTCTTCCTCGTCCTCGTCATCCGAGTAATCGAGGTCCAGATCCAGTTCGTCGTCATCGACGGCGTCATAGTCCTCGTCTTCTTCCTCTTCGTCATCAAACAAGAACTGCTTGCGGTCGGCAGCAGCGTCGGCAGCGAGTTCATCCCGATCTGCGATCGAGAAGCCGCCGGTCATCTCTCTTTCGTCCTTGACTTCGCTGTAGTCATCGCCGAAATATTCCCGCTTGGCTCTGGAAAGACCGATGTCATCATCCTCGGTGTTGCGCAGATCGATGGGGTTGTTCTCCTTGTCCAGCACGTCCACATCCAAGCCCAAAGCCTGCAGTTCTTTGATCAGCACTTTGAAGACTTCGGGGATGCCGGGCTGCGGCACATTTTCACCCTTCACAATGGCTTCATAAGTCTTGACACGGCCGGCCACATCGTCACTCTTCACCGTCAGGATTTCCTGCAGGGTGTAAGCGGCGCCGTAAGCCTCCAATGCCCAAACTTCCATTTCACCGAATCTCTGGCCACCGAACTGTGCCTTACCGCCCAAGGGCTGCTGGGTCACCAGCGAGTAAGGACCGGTAGAACGGGCATGGATCTTATCATCCACCAGATGATGCAGCTTGAGATAATACATATAGCCGACGGTGACCGGGTTATCAAAGGGATCGCCGGTGCGGCCGTCATACAAAACGCTCTTACCGTCTTCGGAATAACCGGCCATCTTCAGACATTCGCGAATGTCGTTTTCGTTGGCACCGTCGAAGACGGGGGTCATCACCTTCCAGCCCAAAGCCTTGGCCGCATAGCCCAGGTGGACTTCCAGCACCTGACCGATATTCATACGGGAAGGCACGCCCAGGGGGTTAAGCACGATATCAAGGGGCGTG
>JAFQMB010000007.1 GCA_017421095.1 Oscillospiraceae bacterium | reverse complement strand
TTTATTTTCCGAAAAGGAAGAAAAAGTATTGTTTTTTTATACAAACCTTGTCCATTTGGATGTAACAGAATCGTCATAATTCCGATTTTACCTTTTTTCATAAGAAGAAAGGAAAAATTGTTTGACATTTTCTGTGATATCGTGGTAGGATAATGTCGAAAAAGCGTTGTTTTTAACCTTTTTCCATCCGTATAAATCCGCCGATATGGGGCAGATGTTTCTACGGGGCAACCGCAAATTGCCCTGCTATGGGTGTTCAAACCGTAAACCGCCGTTTTCTGCCTTTTCGGGGAAGAATTCGGTTGTTTTTTCGGTCGGGACACAGAATTGTGTTTCGGCCGTTTTTTCATTTCCGCAGCAGATGCTGCAAATTTTGAAAAAGGAGTCTGAAAAAGGTATGGAAAAGTTCTTTAAACTCAAAGAGCGTAACACCACCGTCAAGACCGAAATTCTCGCCGGTCTGACCACCTTCATGGCCATGGCTTACATCCTGATGGTCAACGCCAACATGTTCGCCAATCCCTTTGGCGACGGCACCAATGTGCTGGGCGTTTCCTACGGCGCTGTTTACATTGCCACCGCCATCTCTGCCGTGATCGGCACCGTTCTGATCGGTCTTTTGGCCAACATCCCCATGGCTCAGGCCAGCGGCATGGGTCTGAACGCCTATTTTGTTTACACCGTCTGTGTGGGCATGGGCTTCACCTATGCAAACGCTCTGGTCATGATCCTGTTTGACGGTATCGTCTTCATTCTGTTGACCGCCACCGGTCTGAGAAAGAAGATCTTCGAAGGCATTCCCAAGTCCGTCCGTGTGGCCATCCCCGCCGGTATCGGTCTGTTCATCGCCTTCATCGGTATGCAGAACGTTGGTCTGGTTGTCGACGATAGTGCTACTCTGGTTAACCTGCATTCCTTCAACATCTTCAGCGAAAGCTTCAGCTGGGCCGTTGTGATGCCCATCGTTGTGACCGTTCTGGCCCTGCTTGCCATCGGCATCATGTCTCAGCGCAAGGTCAAGGGCGCTGTGCTGTTCGGTATTTTGGGCGGCGCTGTGGCCTATTATCTCCTGGGCTTCACCGTTCCCGGTTTCTATGACGGCTTCTCTCTGGGCACCATGAACCCCCTGACTGCTTTCGCAGAATTCGGCACCCAGTCTTTCGCCAAGGTCTTCACCGAGGGCTTTGATTTCTCTGCCTATCTTGCCCAGGGCAACTCCACCGGCAGCCTGGTCTTCGCTCTGATCACCTCTGCCCTGGCCTTCTGCCTGGTTGATATGTTCGACACCATCGGCACCCTCTATGGCGCCTGCGCCAGAGGCGGTCTTCTGACCGAAGAGGGCGAAGTTCCCGAAATGAACAAGGCAATGTTGGCTGACGCTGTGGCCACCACCACCGGCGCCATCTGCGGCACCAGCACCGTGACCACCTTTGTGGAATCCTCTGCCGGTGTTGCCGAAGGCGGCCGCACCGGTCTGACCTCTCTGTCCACCGCCTTCTTCTTCTTTGTGGCTATGTTCCTCTCTCCTGTCGCTTCCCTGATCCCCGGCTGCGCCACCGCCGCCGCTCTGATCTATGTGGGCGTTCTGATGATGAACTGCGTGAAAGACATCGACTGGCTCTCTCCTGCCGCTGCCGTTCCCGCTTTCCTGACTGTTGCAATCATGGCCTTTACCTACAATATCTCCTACGGTATTGCTTTCGGTATCATCTCTGCTCTGATCATCAACATCTTCACCGGCAAGATCAAGGAAACCAAGGTTACCACCTGGGTCATCGCTCTCCTGTTCATTGCTATGTTCATCGTTTCTCACTAACTTTCAGCCCTTGTAAAAGACCCGCCAAAAGGCGGGTCTTTTTCTATTTGTGAAAGAATTTTGGACAAACTGTAAAACCCGATGCCAACCGAAAAAGATCCCTTGCGAATCGGCTTTGTTTGTGTTATGATGGATAAAACCCGAAAAAAGGAGTTTCTCATATGGCAAAATCCGATCGACAGGCTTGGGAAGATTCGGTTGCGGTCTATCGCCGGAAGCAGGGCTTGGAACCGGAGGACAACACCCCCAAGACAGAAAAAAGCGAGCCCTATCGCCCCAAAACCTTCAAAGAAAAAATCATCAATTTTTGGTATCATTATAAAGCGGCTGTCATCATCGGCGTGGTTCTGCTTGCCATTGTGAGCTATGGCACCTATGACTGGCTGACCCAAACCAAATATGATCTGACCGTTCTCTTGACCACCAAAGAAGGCTATATTCCTCAGGAGGAGCAGGATTACCTCATCAGCCGCCTTTCTCCTTATGTAGAGGATGTGACCGGAAACGGCGAGGTTGAGATTCTGATCATCAATATCTATGGGGCCGGAAGCGATATGACCGCCTCGCAAAAACTGATGGCCACCCTTTCCACCGGAGATATCGCCATGCTGCTCACCGACGATGCCATGTATGCCGATTATTTCGAAGGACTCGGAACAAACTTTGTGGATCTGCAAACGGAATTCGGGGTAAACACCCAAACAGCGGAAAACCCCTATCGCTACGATCTGCAGAATTCTGCTCTCCTTGGCCAGGTCAATAAGGATGACCCTCTGAACAACCTTTCTCTGATGGTGCGGGATTTTTCTTCTCTGAAAAGCGGCGATTCGGATGTTTTTTCCGCCGATGAGAAGGAAGCCCTCCAATCTTTTGAGATCACTATGAACATTCTTTCTCATTATATGGCCGAGGAAGAAGCTGCCTGATTCTTTGCGAAATAATGAAGAAGCCTTCATCTCTTTGGATGAAGGCTTCTTTTCTCTTTATCACTTGATCAAAATCGGGATTTCTGTTTCCGGATTGGAATACGGCAGAATATTTGTAACATAGGCACATCTCGAGCAACGATATAAATTTGATCCTGCCGACACCCAAGAATGTTGATCCTGTTTCAAATAACCGCATCCGGCACAAGTTGTTTGATGGGTCATAAGATTATTTGTATTGATATAACTTAACGAATGCGTATGTAACGCATGATACGCATTTAATCGGCCGCCCGAAACACACTTTCCGTGGTATTCAGAAGATTCTGTAACATTGTTCATAATACGGGATTTTATACTTGTCGGTGGTGTTCCAGGATGTCTTGAATAAATCAAAGCGACTGTTCCTGTTACAAAGGGCGTTGCCATTGAAGTGCCTGACAAAGTATGATATCCGTTAGAAATATGCGTTCCACTTGCACAACTGCCACTACTGCATTTATTGACCGGATAACAGCTGATTACATTGGTTCCGGGAGCAAACAAATCAACATTTGCCAAGCCGTAATTGGAATTAACCGCAACGCTATCCCTTTCGTTGCAAGATCCAACCGCAATAATATTATCATGCGCATAATTGGCGGGAAAACATATATTTTCACTATCGTTGTTCTTTCCATCATTTCCTGCCGCACAGACAAACAAACCGTCAAATTCAGCAATAGCCGTTGCTAAACCAGGATTGAACGTATCGCTTCCTCCGCTAAAATTCAAGATATCTATGTTGGCTCTTGTAGCATATTCCACCGCCAAAGCGACATCGTCCGAATCACCGATAATCATTGAGTTCCTTATCAGAGTTGTTTCTTTAAAAACCTTTAGAGAAACCAATTTGACATTCGGGGCAGTGCCGGCAATCCCTTTATTATTATTCGCAATGGCGGCAATAATGCCGGCAACATGGGTGCCGTGTCCGATAAAATCCGTGCAGGAGGTTCCGTCTGTTCCATCATGAACAAAATTAACCGATAAATCTGTTCGGACTTTCCCGGCCAAGTCCGGGTGGGTGATATCAATTCCAGAATCAATCACACCCACAAGCACCTCGGGATTCCCCATTGATTCGCCCCATGCGCTCGGTAAATCAATCATATCAGCCGCCCACTGTGAACCATAAGGATCGTTGGTATTCACTTCGGTGTACAAATATTGATAGTAATTCGGATCAGCACTCAAAACATCGCTTCGCCGTTCCAAAATCCGAATGGCACGAAGCACATTTTCCTTATCGGCTTTTTTCAGTTTCAGAGTCAAAAACATATTATAATTGAGCACCTTTTCCGGCAGTTGACGGATGAAAAGATAATCCTGCAGCGTTCTGATCCGAAAAAAATCACAGGTTCGAAGCAACTCTTCTGTCCATTCTTTACGATAAATAGAACGCTCTTCTACCTCAATACAGCCCACCGTCCAAAAATCTGCCGGAGTATAGGTTTTAAAGGACATACTGGCCGCATTGGTCAACTGCACGCTGACTTCATCAGGAACAAAATCATCCTCTATTGAAAGTTCGTTCGGTCTTGGATACTCGTTTACCTCCACATATCGGTCTTTCGGTTTCAGAGAACAGCCGGGAACAGAACAAAGAAAAAACAGAAAAAGAAACAGGGCGAGAAACCTTTTTTTCATTTTTTCTCCTCCTTTTTTTAAACATCTTGCTCCGTTTTCATACTATCATGGGAAACCAAACCTGTCAATAAACATTTGATAAACGAAAGATCCTCTCCCTGTTTTCAGGAAGAGGATCTTGTTTTTTGGAAAGATTGTTGTTTCCTGTTGCATCAGAAAGGATGCTTTTCGGTCTGATTTTACCGATTGCCGCCCAAATTGATGTTGATCCCGCCGCTGCTGCTGCTTTGATCGGTTCCCAGATCCAAATAAGGAGAAAGAGCCTGGGCGGTGTTGATCACCGGCATCGATTGGAGATAGACCTTTCCGGGACCGG
>JAFQMB010000047.1 GCA_017421095.1 Oscillospiraceae bacterium | reverse complement strand
CGCCAAACACCGGACTCACAGGCAGCCCTCCTTCATGGCAGTTAACAACGCAATTCCTCTTGCATTGTCTGCCGACCAGGCAGGCGGCGCAAAATAAACCCCATCAAAGGCGGCTTCCATCTCTTTTCGAATGAGAGAATTGCTCATCACACCCCCGGCAAAAAGCACCGGCAGATCGCCATACACTTCTCTTGCCTGTTTTGTCAGGGCGATCAGATGCTTGGCAACAAAAGCCAGGGTGAAGGCGGCTGTTTCTTCCGCGCCGGTTTCTTTCAAGCGCTTTTCCGCCAGATTATATCCCCCGGAAAGATGGCACCAAAGCCCCTCAACCGAAGTGCGAAACCCTTTCACAGGGCGATCATATTGTTTTGCCAGCGCCTCTAATGCGGGGCCGGCAGGAAATGTTAACCCCAAAAGATTTCCAACCCGATCCACCAACTGGCCGGCCTTCAAATCCTTGGAACCGCCCACTAGTTTGGCGTTCAAAAGCGGTTTATGCTCCACAAAAAGGAGATCAGTGGTCCCCCCGGAAACATGGAAGGCCAAAAACGGCCGGGAAAAGAGTTCGTCCACCTCGGCACCGCGAATAGCTGCTGCCAGATGGCCTTGTTGGTGAGAAAACCCGTGAAAAGGAATGGCATTGGCAGAAGAGATGCTCTCTCCGACCGTTTTGCCCACCAAAAAACAGGGCATATAAGAACCCTCTTCGGTTCTGGGAGTGACGCTGGCGCCCACAGCCGAAAGGGGTTGATCTATTTTGCCAAGATTTTCCCAAACTTCGCCCAGTTGCTTGATGTGGGCAAAAACCGCATCGCTTTGTCTGAGGCCGAGAGCCCCCTCTTTCACCGGCAACAACCTTCCGGCAGCCCGAAAAGCCCCGCACGCTGAATCATACAGGGCGAGGCTGGTGGTATAATTGCTGGTGTCAATCCCCAAGAAAAGCGGCATTTTTTTCTCACTCCGATGCCCATTCAGGCAACTTTTGCTTTCGAAAAAAGGGCGGGCAACCCCACCCTTTTTGTTTGACCGATTCGGCTTTTTCAGGCTCTTGAAACGCTGCCCAGAATTCCATTCAAGAAAGAGGCTTCTTTGGGCTCTGCATATTTTTTGCAAAGTTCCACAGCCTCGTTGATGGCCACCTGGGTGGGCACATCTGTCTTTTTCATTTCATAGATCCCCATTCTCAGCAGAGTCCGGGTGACACGGGAAAGGCGCTCTTTTTTCCAGCCGCCCACAAGAAACGGCTCATAAAGTGCATCCAGTTCCCCCTGACCGGCTCTGACCCCTTCCACCAAAGAGGCAGTGTAAGCATCGCTTTCCAAACTCAAAACCTCATCAGCGAGGGCAAAAAGGGCATCTTTATCGCAGGACTCCTCCTGCACCGCAGAGGCAAAATCCTCTGCAAACAACACGAGAAAGGCAGCCTCTCTCGCCTGTCTTCTGGCAATTTTTTTCGGCATGTTGTCGCTCCGTCTTCTGATGATCGGAATCACCCGATTTTATTTTTATTCTGCGTCTTTTTCGGCTGTGGGGGGAAAATAAATGCCCTCAACCACCACATTCACCTTGGAAACCGCAACGCCGGTCATGGTCTGCACAGCCTCTTTCACACCGGATTGCACCTGTTCCACAACATTTGTCAACTTAAAGCCACCTTCCAACACCAACGCCAGATCAATCACGGCAGTGTTATCACTCAAATCCACAGCGATCTCGGCAGGGATCCCTTTATGCTGGATGCAGGTCTTCACATCCACAGGGATTTTGGCCAGGGTGTGAACACCGGGCACCTCGCTCGCGGCCTGGCGGGCGATGGTCACGATCACATCACGGGAAATGCGCAGCTGACCCACATTGCCGTCCTGAGAAGTAAAACCATTGAACATATTGCAGAT
>JAFQMB010000046.1 GCA_017421095.1 Oscillospiraceae bacterium | reverse complement strand
GTGCTCCGACAGTTGCATATTGAAAATGTGGCGGTGATCGAATCGGCCACGGTGGATTTTTCTAAAGGGCTCAATGTGTTCACCGGGGAAACCGGTGCCGGCAAATCCATTCTGATTGATTCTCTCGGTGCTGTTTTGGGCCTGCGAACCTCCAAAGATCTGGTGCGAACGGGCGAGAAAAAGGCCTTTGTCCGGGGTTGTTTTGAAACCGATCACCCGGCGGTCAAAGCCTTTCTACAGGAAAATCATCTCCCCATAGAAGATCTTTTGGTCTGCACCAGAGAGATTTATGCCGACGGCAGAAACGTCTGTCGCATCGGCAATGTTCAGGTGAATGTTTCCACCTTGAAAGCGCTGGGCGCCTATCTGGTGGATATTCACGGCCAACAGGAAACCCAAAAACTGGCCGATCCGGAAATTCATATGGATTTTGTGGATGCCTATGGTGGGCTTGCCCCCGATTTGGAGGCTTATGAAAAACCATTTGCCGCGATGGTGCGGATTTTGCGGATGATCCGATCTCTTTCTCTTTCGGAGCAGGAAAAGGAACAGCGTATCCGGGATTTGAAAGAGGAAATCGATCTTTTGGAAAAATCCGATCTACATCCGGGGGAAAAGGAAGAGTTGCAGAAAAAAAGAGCCCTTTATTATAGCCAGGAACAGTTGGTCGAGGCGGCCGAGCGCATTCTTTCTTCCCTGGAAGGGGATGAGGAGAATGTCGGTATCCCGGAACTGCTGCAAACATCCTTGGTACCGGCTGAAAAATTGGAACAGGCTTATGACAATCTGAAAGGTTTTTCTGCTTATCTTTCCGAGCAGGCGGAAAATCTGATCGAATGGCGCAGAATTTTGCGCAGTCTTGCAGATGGGGAGGAACTCTCACCCCAGGCGGCAGAAAGAATGGAACAGCGGCTGGATCTTTATGACCGGTTAGAGAAAAAATACGGTGGACAGGAGATACTGTTCGCCCGATTGGATCAGGCCTATGAGGAGTTGGAAAGCATCCGCCTCTCTGAAGATCAGATTCGGGAAAAAAAGTCGGAATATAATCTCTTGGCCCCGCAGGTGAAACAACTGGCTGAGGATTTGAGTGAAAAACGGAAAAAGGCAGCGGCCGATCTTTGCGCGGAAATCGAGTCGGAACTGGCCTTTTTGAATATGCCTGCCATCCGGTTGGTGATGCATCACGAACAGGGAAAACTGACCCCAAAAGGGGCAGACAGAATGGAACTTTTGCTTTCCGCCAACGCCGGCGAAGATCCCAAACCCTTGGCAAAGATTGCAAGCGGCGGAGAACTTGCCCGGGTGATGCTGGCAATCAAACGGGTGCTCTTCCGCTGTGAACAGGAAATTTGCCAGGTGTTTGACGAAATTGACACCGGCATCAGCGGAAATGCCGCCCGAAAGGTTGGCATCCGAATGAAAGAGATGGGAAAAGAACGGCAGGTCATCTGTGTGACCCACCTGGCCCAGATCGCATCCTTTGCCGACAACCATCTTTTGATTGAGAAAACTGCCAGAGATGGCCGCACATACACGATTGTTCGCAGATTGGACGAACCGGGCAGAGAGATGGAACTTGCCCGTATCATCAGCGGAAGCGAGGCCACCGAAAGCGCATTGGAAACCGCAAGAGAGATGCGCCGACAGGCAGAAGAAATGGAATAACAATCTTTACAGAAGGGAAACCTTCTTTGAAAAGATAAATCCCGAAAAAAAGGAGTCCTGTATATGTCTCACATTGAAACGCTTTGCGTGCAGGCGGGCTATACCCCCAAAAACGGCGAGCCCCGCATCCTGCCTATCACCCAGTCCACCACCTATAAATACGATACCAACGAAGCCATGGCGGCACTTTTTGATCTGGCACCGGGCTATATGTATACCCGACTTTCCAACCCCACCTGTGATGCGGTGGCAGCCAGAATCGCTGCCCTGGAAGGCGGCGTGGGCGGCGTTTTGACCGCCAGCGGCCAGTCTGCCAACTTCTTTGCCCTGTTTAACATTATGCAGGCGGGAGATCATTTCATCTCCACCTCCAACATCTATGGCGGCACCTTCAACCTCTTTGGGGTGACGATGAAGAAGATGGGCATCGAGGTGACCTTTGTGGATCCGAATGCCGATGACGAGACCTTCCATAAGGCCTTCCGCCCTAACACCAAGGCATTCTTCTCTGAAAGCGTGGCCAACCCCAGCCTGGTGGTCTGCGATTTCGAACGTTTTGTAAAGATCGCCCACGAACACGGTGTTCCTGTCATCGTAGACAACACCTTCCCGACTCCTGTCAACTGCCGTCCCTTTGAATACGGGGTGGATATTGTGACCCATTCCACCACCAAATATATGGACGGACACGCTGCCACCGTGGGCGGCTGTATCGTCGACAGCGGCAATTTCGATTGGTTTGCCCACGCAGACCGGTATCCCATGATGACCACGCCGGATGATTCTTATCACGGTGTCACCTATGCAAAAGATTTCGGGAAAATGGGTTATCTGGTGAAGATCACCGCCCAGCTGATGCGGGATCTGGGCAGCACCCCAGCCCCCCAGAACGCTTTTTATATCAATTTGGGGTTGGAAACCCTGGCTTTGCGGATGGAACGCCATGTGCAGAACGCCCAAAAGGTTGCCGAATATCTGCAAAAGGATCCCAGAGTTTCCTTTGTAAGTTTCCCCGGGCTGAAAAGCGACCCGGGTTATGAACTGGCACAAAAATATATGAAGAACGGCGAAACCTGCGGCGTCATCAGTTTTGGGGTCAAGGGCGGAAGAGAAAAGGCAATCAAGTTTATGAATGCCTTGAAACTGGCCGCCATTGTCACCCATGTGGCCGATGTGAGAACCTGTGTGCTGCATCCCGCCTCTTCCACCCACCGCCAGCTTTCGGATGAACAGCTGATTGCCTGCGGTGTTGCTCCCGATTTGGTGCGGCTCTCTGTGGGGATCGAGCATGTGGAAGATATCATTGCCGATCTGGATCAGGCTCTTGCTGCCGCTGAGGCATAAAATTTTCGGCCCTCTGCCAAAAAGGCGGGGGGCCTTTTTGTTTCAACTTGCCCTCTTTAAACTGCATTTCTTTTTCCGGGAAAATGATTGACAAAAGAGGTGAAATCTCCTATAATAGCCACATCGGCGTCGACAGGAACAAGTAGCACTGTTTCATCGCTTCCAGAGAGCCTCCGGCAGGTGAGAGGGGGCAGCGGGCAGCAGAGGCGAATACCTCCTAACAGCCGTGATGAACAACCCGAACTTTTTCGGCATTAAGCGTCACCGGGAACGCCCGTTACAGCGTTTGGGCAAAATAATTGCCTGATGAGGCCGCACCTTGTGAAAGGGCGGTAAACTGAGGTGGTAACACGGCAAAATGTCGTCCTCTGTCTATCAAAAAGGGCAGGGGACTTTTTATTTTGTCTTTTTGCCGAACAGAACGGAAAGGAAAGAAAAAGATGAAACTGTATGACGAACTGGTTGCCCGCGGTCTGATCGCCCAGGTGACCAATGAAGAAGAAATCCGCGAGATGATCGATAATGGCAAGGCAACCTTTTATATCGGCTTTGACCCTACTGCCGATTCCCTTCATGTCGGTCACTTTATGGCGCT
>JAFQMB010000045.1 GCA_017421095.1 Oscillospiraceae bacterium | reverse complement strand
GATGATCCGTCGGCTTTCGGATTTTGATTCCAAAACCATGGAACTTTTGCGCAAGCAGTTGGATTTCCGCTATTTTACTCCTCAAATCACCCAGATCCACAGCATCGAAGAAAATGTCAGTTTTCTCTTTTTTAAGTTGGAGACCACCTCCGGCCCCAAAGAGATTTGCGTCACCGACATTGCCAAAAACTTGGTGCTGATCGATGATGACCGCGTTTTCTTGACCGATGTGGAAGAAAACCGTTTCATCATCCCCTCGATCAAGGCACTGGACAAGCAGAGCCGACAAAAGATCGAAATTTATATCTGACAACCGCTTGATAAGCGAAAAGGAGGGTTGAACCATGGAAGGATCCGAGAAGATCCTCTGGCAACAGCCTTATAACCTTTCTTTGGAAGCCGCAGTCCCCTGTGACGGTGAGATCCGCGTGACAGAAAATTTTCTGCTGCTTCTGGAGTCCGGTCAAACAAAAAAAGAAATTCCCCTTGCTGGGCTGAGGGATTTTTATGTCAAGCAAGAGGTTGGCAGCGGCTATTTTGCTGCCAAAAGTGACACAGGCGACTTCTGCATCTGCCATTTTGATATGTCGCTTTTCCCCTCTTTCGGAGAATTGGCCAAAGGCATCAACTATTATCTGCGAAGCGGAAGTTTCCCCGAGGTGGAACAGCCCCGTGCCCTCTGCGAGCGCTGCAAAAGCCCCATAGAACCGGGGGGAAAATGCCCCTATTGTGCCAACAAAGGGCATCTTCTTCTGCGCTTTTTCAAGATGTTCCGCCATTATTATCCCATGCTTTTGGGAACCACCGCCCTTTCGCTGGTGACACAGCTTTGCTGGTTGGTCTTTCCTTATATCCAACGGCTGGTGATCGATTATTTCATCACCCCGGCCAACAAGGATTGGGTGGGCCTGATTTTGACTGTGGGCTGTATGGCCCTTTTGCAGTTGCTTGTCACCATCTTTTCCCGGATCAACGCCAAGTTTTCCAACAAGGTTTCCAACGGCATCGGTCGGGATCTGCGCAGTATGCTCTTCCAAAAGGTGGAAAGCCTTTCGCTTTCCAGCGTTTCCCGGAAAACCCCGGGCGAGTTGATCAACCGACTGACAGGCGACACCGACCGCATTCAGAATTTCATTGCGGATAACGGTCCCGAGGTCATTCTTCGAGTGGTCACCTTTGTTTCTCTTTCCGTTGTGATCTTTGTCACCGACTGGCGTTTGGCGCTGATGGTGGTTGCCCCCTTCCCCTTTGTGTTCATTCTGGTCAACAAGATTCAGGATCACATCCACCATCTTTATATGCAGAACTGGAGAAAGTTTTCGGTGGCAAACAACACCCTGCACGACATTCTTTCGGGTATTCGGGTGGTGAAAAGTTTCGGCAGCGAGGATCGGGAAATTGAGAACTATCGAAAGGCCAGCATCGGCCATCGGGATTCTTTGAAACGGGCTGAACTCTTTTGGTCCTATCGAACCCCGCTAATCAACTTTTTGATCAGTATGGGCACCTATATCGCCATCTATTTCGGTGCCCGCCTGGTATTGGACGGCAATTCCGATTTCACCGTGGGCACGCTGATGCAATTTTCATCCTACGCCACCACCATCTATGTTCCTCTTTACTGGCTGATGTGGGTGCGCCGTTCCCTCTCTGCGGTTGCGGTTTCCGCTTCCAAGATCGCCGAAGTGCTGGACGAAAGCGAAAACGTGTTGGATCTTACCCGGCACGAGGATTTGAAAATCAAGGGTGAAGTGGAATTCCGTCATGTGGGATTTGGCTATAAGAAATACGAATCGGTGCTGAAAGATGTTTCTTTCCATGTGAATCCCGGAGAAATGATCGGCATTGTCGGTCATTCGGGAGTGGGCAAATCCACGCTGATCAACCTGCTGCTGCATCTTTATGACATTTCGGAAGGGCAGATTCTCATCGACGGACGGGACACTTCCACCCTTTCTCAACTGGATTTGCGAAGAGAGATCGGTGTTGTGTTGCAAGAGACCTTCCTCTTTTACGGCAGTGTCTTTGAAAACATCCGCTACTCCAAACCCGATGCCACGCTGGAAGAGGTGATCGCCGCCGCTAAAGTGGCCAATGCACACCAGTTTATCATCAATCTGCCCGACGGTTATAACACCCGGGTGGGAGATCGCGGTTACGGACTTTCAGGCGGTGAACGGCAGCGAATTGCCATCGCCAGAGCCATTTTGCACAATCCCTCTATGATCATTCTGGACGAGG
>JAFQMB010000001.1 GCA_017421095.1 Oscillospiraceae bacterium | reverse complement strand
TCTTCTTTTTTCAGAAACAGACCATATTTTATTCGAACCCGATCCAGTTTTTCTCCGATGGGTTTTGCAAGAAGCAGAAGAAAAATTACATTGGAGAGCGCATATTCCACCATCACCGGCAGAGAAGAAACCGCCACCGCCAAATAACGGGAGAGCGAAAATCCTCCCTCTGCCCAAATCACCGTCCAGATATCCATACTCAAGGAATAAAAGATCCCGGCCAGGATGGCGAAACCGCTCAAAAGCAGTTTGCTCTTTTTGAGCGGGCGGGCAAAAAGCCCGGCGGCAAGACCGATCATCCCCCAAGAAAACATTTGAAAGGGGGTCCAGGGGCCTTGCCCGAAATAAAAATTGGAAAGCACCGCAGACAAAGAACCCATCAAAAAGCCCGCTTCTTTGCCCAAATAAAGGGCGGCAATCACCGTCATAGCAGTAACCGGCTTGAAACCGGGCAACCAGGCAAACAGCATTCTACCTGCCACCGAAAGGGCGATCAAAACAGCCAGAATTGAGATCTCTCCGGCGCTTTTTTCCCGCCGTTCAAATGCAAAAAACATCGGCAGGACCGAAAGAACCGTCAGCGAAAGGATGATCCAGGCATAGTTCTTTTCCCGGAAGAAAAAGGCTCCGAACAAAAGGGTCAAAAGCATCAAAAGAAAAATTGCCCCAAACAGCAGATTTTTTTGGGATTTTTTCATTCTCTCACCGCCTTTTTGCGCCCCGTTTTACAAAGGCACACCACCTCTTCACAGGAGATCACATCCGGCAGACGGTCTCTTACCATACGGTTGGCGGCAGTGGTATAAAAGCTGTTGCCGGCAAAGAAATCTTTCGGTGAAGAAAAGGACATCAATTCGCCGTCAAAAAGCATGGCACATCGGTCTGCAGTTTTTGCAGCAAATTCCAAATCGTGGGTCACAGTGACAATTGTGATTCCGCTTTCCTGCAGACCGTGCAAAAGATCGGCCAGTTTCCCCTTGGCAGCGGCATCCAATCCCTTGGTGGGTTCATCCAAAAGCAGCAGTTTCGGATCGGAAAGCAAAAGACGGGCCAGGGCAGCCTTTTGCAATTCTCCGCCGCTCAAATCAAAGGGGTGAGCATTCAAAACCGATTGAATTTCCAGTTTTTTGGCGAGATCGGCAATCCGCTTTTGGATCTTTTCCTCGGAATCTTTTTGCATTCGGCAGGCTAAAAGCAGATCCTCATAGACCGTCTTTTCCAAAAACAGTCCTTTGGGATCCTGGGGCAAAAGGGCCACACAGGAAAGAACTTTCCCTTTCAGATTTTCGCCAAAGAGCAAGATATTGCCGCGATAGGGCTTTTTCTGCCCCGCCAAAAGCGCAAGCAGGGTTGATTTCCCGGCACCGTTTGCCCCCAAGATGCAAAGATGCTCTTTTGAGAAAACCGAAAAGGAACAGCCTTTGAGCAAATCCGCCTCTTTCGGGCCATAAGAAAACCAAACTTCCTTTCCCTCTGCCACCGGCAATTGGGAAGGATTTCTTTTGGGCGACAAAGGGGGCTGCCGGAAAAATTCATATCGGGCGAGATATTCTTTTCCCTCCCGCACTGTCACAGGAGCTTCCTCTTTCTGTTCCAGTTCGCGGAAAATGCGCATGGCGGCAGGCAGGCCCTCAGTCATCGGATGGTCGGGGTGTTCGGAAAAAAAACGGTTGATCTTTCGGGGCGCCCCGTCATAAACCAAACTGCCCTCTTCCAGCAAAAGAACCCGATCGGCAACGGGAAAGACCTCTTCCAGCCGATGCTCTGCCAAAAGGATGGTCAGTCCCAGTTCCCGGTTGAGTTTTTGCAGGGTGCCGATAAAATTGGAGGCAGCAATGGGATCCAGCTGGGCGGTGGGCTCATCCAGCAAAAGCAGTTTGGGCTGCATCACCATCACCGAAGCAAGGTTCAAAAGCTGTTTCTGCCCCCCGGAAAGAGTGGAAGTTTTTTGATGATACCAATCGGTGATGCCGAAATAGCCCGCCATTTCCGCCACCCTTCGCCGGATGATCTCTTGTGAAAGACCCAAACTTTCCGGTCCAAAGGCCAGTTCATGCCAAACTCTATCGGTAACGATCTGACTTTCGGGATTCTGAAAGACAAACCCGATGGAAGCAGCCGCCTCTCTTGCCGGAAGATGAGAAAGGGATTTGTTTTGATATAAAATCTCACCCGACTTTTTCCCAAAAGGGGCGATTTCCTGTTTGATCAATTCCAAAAGAGTGGATTTGCCGCAACCGGAGGCACCGGAAAGCAACACAAACTCTCCTTCTTTAACGGTGAAATTCACCGAAGAAAGGGCGTTCTTTTTTGCTTGCGGATAAGAAAAGGTCAGATCTTTGATCTGTAAAAGCGCCACAAAATCCCCTCCTTTGTTTCTAATATAAAGGGCAGCAAAGAAAGCATCCCAAACCCAATCAACGAGCAGATCGCAAAGATATCATTCTCTCCCGTTTGCAGACCTGGGTAAAAAGAAAAAGACGGTTGCCCGAAAACAAGTGCGACAAAAATGGGCAAAAGCAAAAACAAAACAACCAACAAAGTGAAAAAATCGGAAAGATAAAAACGGTAAATGCCGTAATGGGTTCTGCGGGGGAGGCCGTATCCTCTTGCCTTCATGGCATTCCCGGTTTCCATTGCCTGTTCCAGCGCCCAAGAGATCAGCGCCGAATAAACCTTCAAACTTCCCTTCACCCGACCGACCCGAGAGGTTTCCGAAAACAAACCAAGGGTTTGATGGGTTGCAAACAATTCTTCGCCCCGCCGCTGCAACCGGGGAACAAAACCAAGGGCCGAGGAGATGAGAAGGGCAAGTTTCGGAGAAAATCCACCAAAGAGAAACAGAATTTTTTCCTCCCCCAACACCAGGCCAAAACACCGAAACCACAAAATAGTCGCTGCCATGGTTACCCCAAGATGCAGGCCGTAAAGAAGTGCCTCCAGCGTCACCGGATTCCCCGAAAGGAAGAAAAGGGGCGTTTCCCCCCGATGGGAAAAGAGGGGATTGGTAATCCCCACAACCAAAATCAAAAGCAGCAAGAAAGGCAACTCTTTCCTGCATCCTTGCCGCTGCAACTGAAAGGAAAATAACAGGCCGCCAAAAAAAGCCAGTAGAGAAAAAATCGGATGAAAGACAAACATCAAAAGCACCAAAAGAGCCAAAAAATAGACCAACACCACCGCCGGATGGGTTTTGTACAACGGACGCATTTTCTCCCTCCTTTCTTTGCAATAAAAAAGAGTGCAATCCGCAAAACCGACAAATTGCCGGAAACGGTCGCACTCTTCACACCAAAAGTTTGTGTTACCAAAAGATACGGCAGGTGCCCGACTTATGACGGAATACACCTATAAAGCCCTTATACAACCCAAAAAATCCCTTTTTTGAGGGCATAAGAGCAACTCAAATACAGGAATGGCGGTTGTTCCGGATTCGAACCGGATCTCCTTTTACATCTACTCAGCTAACAACTTTTCAAACCGTATCTTTGCTTGGATTCAATTTTTAACAGAATATCATAATTTCTCTCAAAATGCAAGAAAAACCAAACGATCACTTCTTCTCCCGATCCAAAAGATGGGTGCAGTCATTGAGCTTATAAAGTCTGGGGCGGATCAGTTCTCCCATTTTGCCGCCAAAGGAAAAGGCGGTGACAGAAGTGGTATCCAAGGTGAAGCAGGAAAATCCGATTGTGGGCGCCATTCCAAGAAGATGCGCAATCCAGGCGCTTCCGAAACCGCCGTGACAGAAAACCGCCACCGTTTCCCTGTTTTCCTCCGTCACTTCATAATGATACCCTAACCGTCGATAACCCAAACGGGCCAAAAAGGCATCGGAACCGGCAATCATCCGATGGATGGTTCCCATTCTGTCCTCTTCCCAAAAATCTTTGTAATCGGTTACCCCATCGGCAATGGAAAAACGGTATTCACAGGCAGAATCGGGGCGATAGGGCCACATATAATCCATGCTCTCTGCCGTCCACGGCAGGATATGTTTTTCCATCTCTTTGCGACGGCAGGTATACTCGGCGGTGGCGCGTGCTCTGCCCATGGGCGAGGCATAAATGCGATCAATTCTCACCCCATCGAGATATTCCGAAAGGGCTTTTGCCTCATTGTGTCCTTTTTCGGTCAAACTGTCATTTGCATAATCGGGATCTCCGTGCCGAATGATCAAGAGTTTCATATTTGCCACTCCTTTTCCGCAAACCTGTTTTCTTGAGTATACCCACCCACCATTTGAAAGTCAAGAAAAGGCCGCTTTTCTTTCAAAAAGTTGCTTTACAGAAGGGATTGTGTTATACTTTTTCAAAATTGAAACAGACACAGGAGAGCGTCATGGACATACTTGTGATGATTTTTTCAATCTTTGCATTGCTTGGAATTTTAGATCTGATTCTGGGCAACCGATTGAAATTGGGAGAAGAATTTGAAAAAGGCATTCAACTGGTGGGGACCCTGACTGTTGCGATGTTGGGAATGCTCTGTTTGGTCCCGCTGATCGGCAAGT
>JAFQMB010000044.1 GCA_017421095.1 Oscillospiraceae bacterium | reverse complement strand
GTGTAGGTGGTGGTCAGAGCACCGGCGGAAAGGGAGCCGTGCACGGTTCCGGCTGCACCAGCTTCGGACTGCATTTCAACCACACGGACCGGTTCGCCGAAGATGTTCTTTCGGCCTTCGCTGGCCCAGCGGTCGGTTTCTTCTGCCATGTCAGAAGAAGGGGTGATGGGATAGATGGCAGCAAGCTCGGTGAATGCATAAGAAACATGCGCCGCAGCGGAGTTGCCACTCATGGTCTTCATTTTTCTTGCCATTTTTACGCTTCCTTTCTTTTGTTCCCCAGTCCGGTTGCCGGGAACGAAAATCAATGTTGAAGCAGATTCCGATACCAAAATCAAACATTTGGGCAGAATCAACCATTAAATAGTTTAACACCTTTTTTGCCGCTTGTAAAGGATAAATAAGCACAAAATCTTTATGGTTTTTTTGGCAGAATGGAGCAAAAACCGGAAAGGAGCGGAAGAAAGGGAAAACGGTTGCCAAAAAAGGCAAAAATCTCTTCAAAGAAGGGGGAAAAGGAGCAAAAGTTTCCGCAGCTGCAAAAAGATTTCTTCCGCCTGTTGCAAAGGAAGAGGATTACAGCCCTTTCCGATTTCCAATGTATAGGCCGGCCGATGGAAGGTGTCATAAAACCAGTCTTTCATTCCCCCGTGACTGGCCGATTCCGAAGGTTGGCAAAGGCGGTAACCGGTCAGTTTTTCCATCAACTGACCCAAGGTGGCAGTGGTATCGTCGCATTTTTCTCCGTGCCCGGCATAAATCTCTTCTCCCTGGCTGTGAAAGGCGATCATCCGCAAAAATTTTCTGCGATTGCAAAGCCGCTTGATCAGGCAACTTTCCGGCTCGGAAAAGGGCTTTCTTCCGCCGTATTTCGTGGGCCCGGGGCTAAGAATTCCGGCCTCCTCTTCCCATTTTTTGCATACCTCCCAGCCGGCGTCAAAATTGTGGTTGAGATCCACCCCTCTGGCGTTGGCCTGCCACCCGGGGCGAGCCATCAAAATCCCGTCCGGATTCAAACAGGGAAGAAGAACCAGCCCCGCCCGATTCCAAAAACTTTCCCGCCGCACCAAAAAGATGTTTTCCCCTTCCATTCCCTGCTGCAAATATTCGGCAAACAGCAGCAAAACTTCTGATGTGATCCCTTCCTGTGCGTGAACACCGCCGGCATAAAGAACCGCCCGGTCCAGATTGCCTGCGGTGAGCATCCAGACATCTCTTCCTTGGGATGTTTTGCCCGCCCGAAGAACTCTGCCGCCGGGCAGCGTTTTGGCGGCGGATTCCAATCGCGATCGGATCTTTTCCGGCAAAAGACGGTCGGCAAATTCCCTTAAAATCTCCTGCTTGTCATCCAAGGTGGATCCCTCCTTGTTTCTTTGTTTCTGCAAAAAATGATATGCACCCGGGAACAAAAAAAGAAGCCCTGCCGCGGCAGAGCAGGGCTGATAAGGGGTGGTTTTTATTTGCTGTCCGGCTATCCTGAAAGGGCCTCGCGCAGTAAAAGAAGCAGTTTTTTCTCCCGTCTGGAAACCTGAACCTGTGTCATCTGCAACTGTTTTGCGGTGTCTGCCTGTGTCATACCGCGGTAATAGCGGAAAAGGAGCAGTTTCTGATCCGATTCTTCCAATTTGTGCAGTTCCTGTTCCAAAGAAAGCCGCACCGAGATTTCTTCCTCTCTGCTTTCACAAGGGATTTCGGTTGGGTGACCGTTTTCCTCTTCCGATGCGGAAAGGGAAAGGGGCTGCTGCCCGGATAAAAGAGCTTCCTGCACCGCCTCTTCCCCCAGTCCTGCCCGCCGGGCCAACTCCCGCACGGTCACAGAATGCCCCGCCTCCTCTTCCATCGTCTGCTGCAGTTTCAAAAGGTGCAAGGCGGTTTCTTTCAACGAACGGCTCACCTTGATGCTGCCGCCCTCCCGAAAGAGTTTTTTGATCTCGCCCAGAATCACCGGCACCGCATAGGTGGAAAAGGCCAGTCCCCGTTGGGGTTCAAAGCGGTCAAAGGCCTTGCAGAGCCCCTCGCAGCCCGCCTGAAAAAGATCTTCATAATCGATCCCGCGTCCCTTGAATCTGCGGGCAAGAAGATGCACCAACCCCAGATTTTCTTCCAGGAATTTTTCCCGGTCGCCGGTGTTCATCGCGTTTTTCCCGGCTCTTGTTTGGATGTAAGACGCTTTTCCAGCGTGACGGTGGTGCCCTTTCCTGTTCGGCTGGAAACCCGAATCCGGTCGCAAAATGCTTCCATCACCGCAAAGCCCAGTCCGGCCCGTTCCTCTTCGGGAGAGGTGGTGTAAAGGGGTGTCATAGCCAAAGGGATATCCTCAATGCCGCAGCCGGTATCCCGGATCTGAACCCGAAAGAGCCGGTCTTCATAAAGGGTGGCGGTGATAAAAATCTGTCCGCCAGAATCGGGATAGCCGTGGACAATAGCGTTGGTCACCGCTTCGCTGACGGCGGTTTTCAAATCCGCCAGCTCTTCGGCGGTGGGGTCAGCCTGCATCAGAAAGGCAGAGAGCAGCAGCCTTGCGGTTTGCTCGTTGATCGAAATGGCCGGCAGGCTGCAGCGCATCCGATTGATGGGTTTTGTTTTTGCCATTATGATTCCTCCTTTTGGCCGATGGTCTTTTCAATGCCCGAAAGGGCAACCATTTGGGCGATCCGCGGGCTCATCTGTTGCAGAAAGACCGATCCGCCGATTTCTGTCATCTTCCGATGGCGCCCCAAAATCAGGCCAATCCCGGAAGAATCCATAAAGGGCACCGCCGAAAAATCCAAAATCAGTTCTTTGGGCCGTTGCAAAGAGATCATATGGTCAATCTGAAGACGAAGCATCCCGGCGGTGTGATGGTCCAATTCGCCGCACAAAAAGGCGGTCAGCCGATTGTTTTCTTTTTCAAAACGAACCGAGTCGTGCAAAAAAATCCCTCCTTTTCGGAACTGTTTGCGCTATCATACCAAAAGGGAGAGATCGAAGTCTGTCATAAAAAGAGAGGGGGAATATTTTCTCTGTTTTTTTCGTAAAAATAGTCATTTAGGGTGGATTTCTCTCCTTTTCGAGGAAAAAATAGGTTGACAAAAGCCTGCGACGTTGCTATAATATGGGAGCGTTTTCGAAAGGAAGCGGGACGAGCCATTAGCTCAGTCGGCAGAGCACCTGCCTTTTAAGCAGGGTGTCCGGGGTTCGAATCCCCGATGGCTCACCAAGAAAGAAGCCTCTTTTGTCTACTCAGACAAGAGAGGCTTTTTTTGCACAATTTATGGTTTTGTGGTATGATGAATTTGGTGAATAAAAATCTGACAATCGAGGTGATAAGTATGAGTTTTTTAAAACATCCATTTTTGAATCTTCGTATTGGACTTGTTCTTGAAAATTTTGCAATAGTCAAAAAATCCGACAAGAAGCTTTGGAAAACGAGAGGTTTTAAAAGGATTCGTAAATATCCCATTTTTCGATATAAACCTAATTCTCATGAGATGATTATGTTGGGTGTTCCGTCAAACATTGAGGAATTTGGACTTGAAACACTGAAAAACAGTCGGATTGTTGACGTATCTACTTGTTGCGGCATCTATGGAATGGGAGGGCCCGGTTTTTTCGGACTCAAATTACAGAGCAAACAGGGCACAAGATGGTTGAATTATTGTATATGGTCCGCCGGTGAACATATTTTGTTTGATGATAATGTTTTGCAATGTCATCCTGATTGCGCGGAAAAATATGTTCCGTTAATTACGTTTGATGACTATTCCAATAGTCTCGAAAGGCTCAAAAACAGACTGTCGGATATGACGATTCAAGAAGTGGTGCTATCAAAAGAAAGCATTGAGATCATGCTTGTTGACAGCCACAAAAAATTTCATTCTATTAAATCTTATAAGTATTCAGACAAATTTCCCGAGCAAGGCGGAACGGGCAAAAAGCGAAATTCTTTTGAAGTAGGAGATATGAAAGATTATTGGCTCGTAACCTATGACGAAACACATTTGAAAGTATAGGGCATTCAATCGAACAGGGCAGTAACACTACTTTTGCTTACTTTTACCTCAATTCTGCTCCGTTTGGTTCCCCTTTTTGAATTAAGTGTTCCGTTTCGCGGAATATGAAACATCCTTTGGCGCGTGAAGCGATGCTTCGCATCGTGAACTGCCTGCGGGCGTGAGTGGCACACTTAACTTCACTTTGTGTGACAGCACGATAATTCACAGCGGCTTTGCTATTTCACCTGGCAACGCCAATGAGGTTCCCTTCGCGGCTGATGTCGCTTCGCGAATGATTCATCGGTAAACATTGCATCATTGCGATCTGTGGGAGCAACATCATGATGCAAAGCATAACATCATATTGTGTTAGCGATAAACCGTTGAAGTTTATTGTATATAAGGAAAATTTATTGGTATGGGTGTCGTTTTGCATTTTGCAGATAACCCCTTTCTCCAAAAAGAAAAAATCCCGCGTGGGTCAAAAAAGGCCCGGGTGGGATTCTTTTGTTTTGATTATTTTTAAAAAGGGGTGAGACCTTTTGGATTTTGGTTCGTTTAACAGATGGAAGAGCAAAAACAGACTTCCGGAAAGGAGAAGATCAATGGACAACGGTGCCGGTAGCTACCGCCGTTTCCTTGATGGGGATGACACAGGCTTGGAAGAAATTGTAAAGGATTATAAAGACGGCTTGCTTTTCTATCTGAACGGATTCGTCAATAATCTTTCCGTCGCCGAAGAACTGATGGAAGAAACCTTCTTTAAGCTCATCACAAAGAAACCGAAATTCACACCCAAAAACACCTTTAAGACCTGGCTTTATACCGTCGGACGGAATGTTGCGATCGATTATCTCCGCCGCAATTCCAAAATGGCAGATACTTCTCTTGATGAATTGGAAACTGTTTTGCGCGATGAATGGGATCTGGAACAATCTTATCTTGCGGAAGAAAATAAAATTTCCCTTCACAGAGCCATAAAAAGGTTACATCCGGAATATCGGCAGATCCTTTGGCTGGTCTATTTCGAAGATTTTTCCGGCAAAGAGGTGGCCGGTGTGATGAAAAAGAATTCGAAACAGATAAAAAATCTCCTTTACAGAGCCAAAAAAGCATTGAAATCAGAACTTGAAAAGGAGGGCTTTGTTTATGAAGAGTTATGAAGAAATAACGAATAGCCTGCTGGGACGCAGGGATCGATATGTGGCGGAACAAAACAGAAAGAGAAAAAGATTGATGGGGGTTGTAACCCCGATTTGCGGTTTTTGTTTGGTTGCGCTGGTTGGCCTTGGCGTGTGGCAGAGCGGATTGTTTGCCACGATGCCGCCGGATCAAACAATCGGTGACGCCATACACCCCGGTATTGATGACACCGTTGATGAAAGCGAAGGTCAATCTTCTGATCACTTCACTGCAAACAATAAGATCGTCATCCATCCGATCGATGGTCTTTCCGATAATAAAATGAATATCAGTCTGATGATGAACGATTTTGTGGAGATGACCCGTGATGAGATGATTGATTATTACGGTATTGATTATATTCCCGAGGTTCCTGCTGATATAAAACCTTGGGAAGATGATCGAAGCGGCATTTATAAGCGCGGCGGCGGTATTGGAGAGGTGTATTGGGATGCGGATATTCTGAACTATTCCAACGAGGATTTCACAAGATCCGTTTGGCTTGAAGTGCAAAAAGGCAGACAGGTGTTTGTGGATTTTATTTGCTTCAAGGGAACAGAAGAAAAATCCGTGATCAACAACACGGAAGTGTTAATCGGGCAGACGGAAGACGGACATTATTATGCGCAGTTTATGTATCAAAGTGTCGGATTTCTTCTTTGCGCCGAGGGGGTATCAGAGGACGAATTTGTGTCAATCATTGTCTCTCTTGTCTCCTGAAAAAAAGAACACGGCAGACGATCGGTCCTGCCGTGTTCTTTTTGTGTCATATTTTGTAAAAACCGTCCCTGGAATCCATAAGTTTTTGATTTGCATCAAAAAATCAAGAGGTTTTCCGTTTTTCCCAGGTTTCCCGGGTCAGAACCATCAAAAGTTCTTCCGCCTCTTTTTCTTCTGCAGCAAAGCCCGGCTCTGACCAACTGCCCTCCACGGAAAATCCGGCGGAAAGATAGGTGCGGATGGCTCGCTCATTGGTAGAAAAAACCGAAAGTTCCAACTGCTCCAAGCCCAAAACACCAAAGGCGAAATCCCGGGTCACGGCGGTCATAAAACTGCCCAGCCCCTTTCCGAAATCTTCCGAATGAAAGAGCGCCAGCCGAAAATTGGCCGTTCTGCGCTGGGCATCCCATTCGTTGATCACACTTTCTCCGATGATCTTCCCCTGCGGAGAAACAAGCAGCAGATCCAGGCGGTCTTCCGCCTTGCAGCAGGCACGGAAAAAATTCGTCACCTCTGCTTCGGTGAACTGCTCTTTGGAACCGGTCAGAAAGGCAACCTTTTGATCCAGCGGACAAAAATTCTGTTGATAATACGCCTTGGCGTCCTTTGTTTTAGCGGGGCGCAGAAGATATCCCTGCCAAGTCCAATAAAAGCCTGATTTCTTCATTTTTTTACTCCTCTCACAAACGCTCCTATCCTATCATAAAATGCGGGAAGAAGCAAGATGTCCAAAGCTTCTTTTCTATCTCGATAAAAAAGAGGGCTCTTGCACAAAAATGCAGGAAATGAAAAAATAAGTTGCAAAATCATATTCGGTTGGATATAATAATACAGATTGAATGAATCGGGGAAGGAGCTTGGAAACTGTGAAGAAATATACCGATATGACCCGAGAAGAACTGCAGGCCGAATATGAGGTGGTTTCGGCCCAATATGAACAATTGAAAAGCCTTGGCTTGCATTTGGATATGTCCCGTGGGAAGCCCAATCCTGCCCAGTTGGATCTGAGTATGGGAATGCTGCGGATGGATCCCTTCACCCTCATTCACACCCGAAAGGGGACGGATGTTCGAAATTACGGGGAACTTGCCGGCGTGGACGAAGCCAAGGAACTCTTTGCCGAGCTGTTGGGCGTGGGCACCAATCAGGTGATCATGGGCGGTCAGTCCAGTTTGAATCTGATGTATGACACGGTGGTCAAGGCCCTGACGCTGGGGGTTTACGGCGGAAAGGAACCCTGGGGAAAACAGGGCAAGCTCAAATTCCTTTGTCCCGTCCCCGGATATGACCGGCATTTTGCCATTTGCCAGGAATTTGGCATCGAGATGATCAACATCCCCATGACAGAAGATGGGCCGGATATGGAACTGGTGCGCAACTATGTGGAAACCGATCCGTCGGTCAAGGGGATCTGGTGTGTGCCAAAATATTCCAACCCCCAGGGCATCACCTATTCGGACGATACCGTCCGGGCCTTTGCCGCACTCAAACCGGCGGCAGACGACTTCCGCATCTTCTGGGATAACGCCTATCTCATTCACGATCACGGCAGAACCCCGGATTCTCTTCTGAACATTTTTGATGCTTGCAAGGCATATGGCTCGGAAGATATGGTCTATGAATTCATCTCTACCAGCAAGGTGACCTTCTCGGGTGCCGGGGTGGCGGTGATTGCTTCCTCTGAGGCCAACACCAAGCATCTGCTCAAACAGATGGGCATTCAGACCATCGGCTACGACAAGATCAACCAGCTGCGCCATGTGCGTTTCTTCAAAAATGCCCAGGGAATGCGGGATCACATGGAAGCCCACGCAGCCCTGATCCGCCCCCGTTTCGATTGTGTTTTGGGATATTTGGAACAGGAATTGACCGCCAGAGGCATCGGCAGCTGGCGCAATCCCAACGGTGGCTATTTCATCAGCTATGATGGGATGAAGGGCTCTGCCAAGCGGTGTGTTCAGCTCTGCAAAGAGGCAGGCGTGGTTCTCACCTCTGCCGGCGCCACCTATCCTTACGGCAACGATCCCGAGGATAAAAACATTCGGATTGCCCCCAGTTTCCCCGGAATCGAGGAACTGGCCCAGTGTGCAAGACTCTTTTGTGTGGTGCAGCGGCTGGTCAGTTTGGAACTGCTGCTCGCCTGATAAAAAACCTCTCCGCCTTGCGAGTTTCGCAGGGCGGTTTCTTTTTTTGAAACATTCTTTTTGGCTGCTTGCAACGGTCGGGCGCTTTTTTGTTGGCATAGTATACAACCCGGGAGCCCCAGATTTGTGCGGTTGCCTAAACATTGGGGAAGTTCCTTGAAATTTTGCCTGAAATATGATTTTATAATATTAGATTTTAGAATTGCAGATATATAACTAAAATCTGGATTAAATATTCCGATTCATGAAATTAAATAAGGAGGAAGCATGAAAATTTATGTTGATGAAAAAACTGTTAAAACAAATGCAACCCTTCTTGGAATCACATGGATTCAAATTATGCGGAAAGGTGTACTACAAAATCATTCATAACATTGCTTTTTGTTTGGAGTTTGAGATACCGGGTGGTCTTTATGTTCTTTGCTATCCTTTGCCGCTTTATATGCCCAATAATGTGAGGAGTTACCAATATGGGGTTCGCTTAGCAGCGAGTCCATATAAGGAGTTACCCTTCTTGGATAAAACAGCAGGAGAAGATCAAATTGTAAACTGGTGTCAGGTGCTTTCTGAATATTTATTACAAAATATATTTCCCTATTTCGAAGATGTCAGCGAACCAATCGCGCTTGCAGAATTTTTTGAAAAAAAGACAAAACGTAGAAAAATATGCTGTACTGATTTAGGTGCTGACAGATTGCTTCTGTTTACTTATCTCTTTCTTGAAGACAAGAAAAATTTTGAGAAAGTAGTTAATAGATATCGAAATAATTTGAAAAACTGCTCCTATCTCATGCCTAATATCATAAAAGAACTTGAAAAGGAAGCGGAAAGAATCTCTTGTTTGATGAAAGAGTCTCATGAGCAAATTGAAACATTTTTTTCTTCAGTAGTCGAAGAAAATATAAGGGTTCATTTTCCGGAGAAAAGCAACAGAGATACCAAATGACTGCCAAGAGCGCCTACCTGTAACGGGTGGGCGCTTTTTGTTGGCATAGTATACAAAAGAAGAAACCGGGATTTGTGCCGGTATCCAAACTTGGAAATGAGTCCTTGAAAAATATACCAAAATGTGGTATTAAGAAGATGCAAGAGTATGTTTTTTATCGCGGACAGCACTCGGAAAAAATGGAAAGAAAAGAGGGCGTTAATGATGCAACAAAACACATTCGTTACGGAAATAGACGAACAATATGCAAGAAGACAAACGAATAAATCTTTTATCACTGCAACTTTGATCCTGTCTTTATTGGCTTGCTTTGGCCTTCTTATTGGATGGAAGGCATTTTTGCTTTTTGAAATCGTCGTTTTGGGTTCTTGCTTTATGGCTTTCCTTGCAGCCAAAAATGCAGACAACAATAATTGTGAATTGTATTTTGTGGGTGATCGTCTTTTTTTAACAAATAAGAAAACCCATAAAAGATATGAGGTGTATGATATTCCTGCAAGTGATTTTATCATCAATCAAAAAGAAAAAGAGAAAGAAATGGATTATTGCAGTTTGATGATAAAAAACACTCGCTTCGGCTTTGGCGGGGTTAAGAAATACACTGAACTCAAACAATACATTTCGGAGAATTATAAGTAATGCAAAAACGAACGCCTACCTTTTACGGGTGGGCGCTCCGCGGGGCGGAGAAGCTGGATTGCTGGAAGGAGGGATATTCATGAAAAAGAAGTGTGCCCGTTTATTTGTCGTTTTAGGATGTATTGCTTGTCTGATATGTATAGTTGCGGTTTCTGTGCACATTTGGAACGTGAAGTATTATGACGAAGAAGAGGTGTTGGAACTCTTTCAAAGTGTAAATCCCGACATTTATATGGCGGATCATATTCCAGCGCTTGATAGCAGACTCCCTTCTCAACTAAACAATACCCATATCATTGAATTGCGGGATGCTTCTTCGTCTGATGAGGAAAATGAACAGCCTTATATTTGGATTCTGTTTTACTATTCCGAATCCGAAGTGTTAGAAGAAATGGAAAATCTTTATATATACCGCCCTTCTCTCATTGCATATGATAAAAATATAATTATCTATGATTGTGAAGATGACGGATCGTTTGGTGAAATTTGCAAAACACTTTTTCCGGAAACCTATCAGAAAACAAGTTGAATAATTATCCGAGCGCCAAAAGCGCCTACCTGTAATGGGTGGGCGCTCCGCGGGGTGGAGAAGCGGTTTGCTGGAAGAAGGCGTTTTCTCGGTGTGTCTGGTAAGAAGGGGTGGTGGCAACAATGCGACGCATGTTGAAAATTGGAAGCTTTGTCCTGCTTATTATTATTCTTTTGACTTCGTGCAACAATTTCCACATTGAAAATTGGATTCCGG
>JAFQMB010000043.1 GCA_017421095.1 Oscillospiraceae bacterium | reverse complement strand
GGGATTGGTGCAAAGATTCTCACCGGTAATTTTGGATATATTTTGCTGGTTTATCTTTTGAATTTGCTTGTGGTGTCTGCCAATTTGATTGTATATTTTGTCAATCTGCGGAAAGACCGGCTCGGCACCCAAAACAAACGGCTTTTTTCACGGACAAAAGCCACGGCATAATTCAACAAACCTAAACAGGCAAGCTTGTATTCTTTTGTTAGCTGTCTTTTTTTGTTACAAAGAAACCGCCTTCCCGACACAGGGTTTGCCCAAAAGGCCAAAAACCGGAGTTCCTTTTTCTTGGAACTCCGGTTTTAATTTTCAGATTTTTCAGATATGCTACCCGTTTTTTTACGCCAAATATTCTCTCAGATCATTGCCATTTCCGAACACAAGGGTATACCAGGTGGAAGCGGTTGCATTTCCCACATAGATGACCGGGGTGCCCTCTTCAGAAGGCTCCCAGGGGGATTTCGGGTCGGCTTTCTGCCAAAGTTCCGGGGGGACAGTTGCGGTCACAAGGGTTCCCCCGATCGAAACACATTCATAATCCGCGATGGAAACAACCTTTTCGGGAGAGGTGAAATCATAACAGACGCCGTTATCTCTGATGGCCACATCAAAAATCTCACCCGTCTTGATATCTTTGATCTTCAAAGAAAAATTGCGGCTGTCCAACTGGGCAACGGTATACGGCGTTTTGATTTTGATGAACAGAAAATTGTCTTTGACTGCAAAATAATCCTTCCAGTTTTCACAGGTCAGTTGGGTTTGGGAGATATAGGTGGCAAACTCTTCGTCAGAGATAAAAATTTTGCCGTCTGCTGTTTCATATTTTTTACCGCTGATGGTCACCGTCTTGGTGCAGGAAGCAAAAGACAAACAAATCAATGCGAGCAAAAGAACCGCAAACACTTTTTTCATCATAAAATTCCCCTATCTGTCATTCTTGTTGCCACAAAACTGCAATTTGCAGTTTTGTGGATCAAGTTATTCGGGAAGTCGATCCAACGCCTTGTGAGTAGCAAGGATCAAGAGATGCTCCTGGGCAGAAAAAACATGGTCAGCCCCGGGCATAGGCAGAGTGTCATTGCCGTTTTTGATAGCCAGGATGGAAACCTGATATTTGGCCCGGACATTCAGCTGGATAATGCTCTTCCCCACCCAGGAAGTCGGGGTCGGGATCTCATAAATGGCGTATTCAGGGGTGAGTTCAATATAATCAAACATATTGCGGGCAGCCAAACGGGTTGCCAGTTTGCGTCCTATTTCTTTTTCGGGATAGATCACCTGGTCGGCACCGCACCGAAGCAGCAATCTTCCGTGACGCTCGTTTCCGGCCTTGGCCAAAACACATTTTGCTCCCAACTCTTTCAAAATCGCCACAATTTCCAGGGCAGATTCAAAATTTCCGGCAATTCCCACCAGACAAAAATCAAAATCCCGAACTCCGAGGGTGCGCAAAAAATCTTCATTTGCGGCATCGGCGATCTGACCGCCGGTCACCTGGGGCAAAAGGGCATTGACCAGATCTTCCCGGGAATCCACCACCATCACCTCATGCCCGAGAGAGGCAAAATGGGCGGCAAAATGACGCCCAAACCGACCAAGACCAATCACAAGTGCAGATTTCATCAGAAAACCCTCCTCATTAAAATCAAATGTTTCCCTTCAGCCCACGGCAACCTGTTCCGACGGAAGGGTGCGGATCTTCCCCACACCGGGCTTGAAGGCAAAGGAAAACAGCAACGTCAGACAACCCACCCGGCCGATAAACATCAATGCGGCCAAAACCAGTTTGGAAAGGGTGGATAAACCGGCGGTAATCCCGGTGGAAAGGCCCACAGTGGCAACGGCAGAAACGGCCTCAAATGCAGCATCCCGCAGAGGAATGCCATCCGCAGTCATCAAAATCAGCATCCCAAGGGAAGCACAAAGGAGCAAAATCATCAAAAGGGCCACCGCCCGTTTGAGCACAGAACCATCCACCCTCCGTCCGAAGCACTCCATTTCTTCCTTTTGACGGACAAAAGAGAGGGCAGACAAAAGAAGAACCGCAAAGGTGGTGGTTTTCAAACCGCCGGCAGTGGATCCGGAAGATCCGCCGATGAACATCAAAGGCAACATCAAAAAGATGGCGGCGTCTGAAAGTTTGCTCTGATCCACCGAGGAAAATCCGGCGGTTCGGGCGGTCACCGATTGGAAAAGCGAAGAAACAATCTGTTGGGGCAGACTCATCTCTGCCATACTTCCCCCTTTTTTGGTTTCAAGAAGAAAGAAGCCGACCGCCGGAACAAAAATCAAAAAGAGGGTGACACTGAGAACCAGTTTGGTTTGCAGCGAATATTTGCGGATCCGCAGCCCCTTTTCTGCCAAATCACGCCAGACAAAAAAGCCCAGGCCACCCAACACAATCAAAAACATCAAAACCGAAAGCAGATACAAATCCTGTTGCACCGAAACAAGCGAACTGCCCATACTGCCGGAAACGCCCATCAGATCAAAACCGGCATTGCAAAAGGCGCTGACCGAATGAAAAACGGAAAAATAAATTCCCTGCCAAAAACCGAAACGGGGCACAAAGGAAAAGGAAAGAAGCAGCGCCCCGGTCAACTCGATCAAAAGGGTGCCCAAAAGAATAAATTTGGTCATCCGGACAATGCCGCCCAGTTGCGGTGCGCTCACTGCCTCCTGCATCAGGCTTCGGTTGCGAAGTCCGATCCGTCTGCCGGTGATCAGAGAAACAAGCAAAGCAAAGGTAACAAACCCCAATCCACCCACCTGAATCAGACAAAGGATCACCAACTGCCCGAACAGCGACCAATGGGAAAAGGTGTCATAAACCGTCAGCCCGGTGACACAGGTGGCACTTGTGGCGGTGAACAGGCTGTCCACAAAAGAAGTGGCATTTTGGGAGGCCGAAGAGATGGGAAGGCTCAAAAGCAGAGCCCCGAAAAGGATCAAAACCAAAAAACCGAGCGCAATGATCTGGACACTTTTCCAATGAAACCGACGCACCGCCATCAATCTTTTCCCTCCTTTTTCTTGGGGTTGTCCTTCCGGTCAAGTCACCTTATTATAGTTCCATTTTTATCGAAATGCAAGCGCTTTTCCTGCCTTTCTCTTGACAAAAGAACATTCGTTCGTTATGATAAAAGAAAGTTCCCTGTTGGCATAGCCTTTCCCCCGCTTTCATAAAAATAAGGGGAGAGGGGCTGATGACCGTTGGAAAAGCGCACAGACAAGGCAACCAAACAAATTCGCCTGCTGGTTTCGGTTTTTTTAAGTCTTTTGGGGCTGATCGCCCTGTTTCTGATTTTCTTTTATCTGATGCAAGGGGAAGGGCAGCTTTCGGCAGGCGGTAGCATTCACGAAAAGCCGCTGATCGTTCTGGATGCCGGACACGGCGGTTTTGACGGCGGCGCAGTTGCGCCGGACGGGATGGCCGAGGCAGAGATCAATCTCGCCTTTTGCCGGATTTTGAAGCCCATTTTGGAAAGTTACGGCTTTGAAGTGCTCCTTACCCGAAAAGATGCTTCTTCTTTGGAAAAACCCGATGCCGGCAGCACCATACGGGCGAAAAAACGCTCGGATATGCAAAACCGGTTGGAGATGATGCAGGCGCAACCGGGATCGATCTTTATCAGCATTCACCAAAACGCCTCTCCTTATCGATCGGCAAACGGGTCGGTGGTCTATTATTCCGTTTCCGATCCGGCAAGTAAACAGTTGGCAGAGGCACTGCAGGCAGCCTTTATCGCCTATCTGCAGCCCGAAAACAAGCGTACGGCAGTGGCGGCCGGCAGCAATTTATATCTCTTAAAAAATGCCACCGGGATTGCCGTTTTGGTGGAATGCGGCTTTCTTTCCCACGCAGAGGAATATCAAAAACTCAAAGAAAGTGACTATCAAAAGGCTTTCTGTCTGACCCTTGCCCACACCCTGGCAAAAGAACTGCCGCAGTTGGTGGGTGGGGAAACTTCTTCCCAACAGCAGGAGGAGATCTCTTCGGAATCCATATCCTCCTAATTAAGGAAAAAGACGGATGTGAAAAAAGGAGTGCAAACAAATGGCAAACAGAATCAAAACCGAATTTTTATGTTCCGAATGTGGCTATAAAAGCAGCAGATGGTATGGCAAATGCCCCGGCTGCGGCGCCTGGAACACCATGGAAGAACAGGTTTTGGCCGAAACGAAATCTGCACTCGGGGGTGCAAAACGTTCCGCCGCTTTGAGTAGTTCCTCCCTTTTGACCCTGCCGGAAGTGAACACCGATGACGAAGTGCGCTATCAGACCGGCCTTTCGGAATTTGATCGTGTGTTGGGGGGCGGTCTGGTGAAGGGGAGTGTAGTGCTCCTTGGGGGCGAACCGGGAATCGGAAAATCCACCCTGCTCCTTCAGGTTTGCGATGCCCTTTCTGCAGCAGGAGAGGTCCTTTATGTTTCGGGAGAAGAGAGCCCGCGGCAGATCCGTCTTCGGGCCGATCGGCTGGGAGTGAGAGGGGAAAAACTGACCCTTTTGGCCGATTCCGACTGCGATTCCTTTTTGACCCATCTGGAACAAAGAAGACCGGCAGTTGCCATTATCGACTCCATTCAGACCATGAGCCTTGCCCATCTGCCCTCTTCTGCAGGCAGCGTCACCCAGGTAAGAGAATGCACCGGCGCCATTTTGCATCTTGCCAAAAAACTGGGAATTCCGGTGATTTTGGTTGGCCATGTGAACAAAGAAGGGGCCATCGCCGGCCCAAAAGTGTTGGAACATGTTGTGGATGCGGTGTTGCAGATGGAAGGGGAAAAGCATCTGGCCTATCGCATTTTGCGGGCGGTGAAAAACCGCTTTGGCTCCACAAACGAAATCGGCGTCTTTCAGATGGAGCAATCGGGGTTGGAACAGGTGGAAAACCCCTCTGCGTTGCTCTTGGAGGAGGAACACGAACCGGTCAGCGGCAGCGCGGTGGCCTGTGTGATGGAGGGCAGCCGCCCCATTTTGTGTGAAGTGCAGGCGCTGGCAACCAAATCTGCCTTTGCTGTTCCCAGACGGATGACTTCCGGGCCGGATCAGGGGCGCCTTTCCCTTTTGATGGCAGTCCTGGAAAAGCGCTGCGGATTCTTTCTCGGCAACCAGGATGTTTATGTGAATCTGGTGGGCGGCCTGCGGGTGGATGATCCGGGGTTGGATCTTGCAGTGTTACTCTCGCTCGTTTCCTCTCTTCGCGATCAGCCGCTGCCCGAAAAACTGGCGGTCTTTGGCGAGGTTGGATTGGGCGGTGAGGTACGAAATGTCACCCAATCTTCTTTGCGGATCAAAGAGTTGGCCAGACTGGGATACAAAATCTGCATTTTGCCTGCGGCGGCGGCAAAGAAATATGAAGAACAGGAAAATGCTTCTGAATTGCATCTGATTGGGGTGCGTTCTCTCAAAGAAGCGATCGCCGCCCTTTCCGCCTGCCGCGCTCTCAACTGAGCAAAAATTTTAAGCCCTCCGTCGTTTTGTCGGAGGGCTTTTCTTCTCTCAAAATCAGAGAGAATGGATATTTTACCAAAAATTGCAACCCATGTTTGATTCTTCCTGCATATTTTGTTGGAATTATGGAAATCCATCCCCTGCTTCTTGACATTTGATGGGTCGAATCCTATAATAAAATGCAAGAATTTCGGCCGCAAAACTGCATTTTTTTGGTTTTGCGGTTTCTCTTATCTCTCCAACCAAAAAGGAGCTGGAACACCTTATGTATCCCATTGTTTACAAAGAATCATTGAATCCCACTGTGACCCGAATGGATATTCTGGCCCCCAGAGTGGCCAAGAAGGCCCAGCCGGGGCAGTTTATTATTTTGCGGGTGGATGAAAACGGAGAACGGATTCCTTTGACCATCGCCGATTATGACAGAGAAAAGGGCACCGTTTCCATCATTTTTCAGATTGTGGGCGGCACCACCATGCGGCTGAATTTGTTAAAGGAAGGGGATTCCCTTTGTGATTTTGTCGGCCCCTTGGGCAAACCCACCGAACTGGAAGGATTAAAGCGCGTGGCGGTGGTGGGCGGCGGCGTCGGTTGTGCCATCGCCTATCCCGTGGCAAAGGCGCTTTGCGAACGTGGCTGCACAGTGGACACAGTGGTGGGCTTCCGCAATCGGGATCTGGTGATCCTGCAAAAGGAATTTGAAGCGGTTTCGGATGAATTTGTTCTGATGACCGACGACGGCAGCGCCGGCGAACAGGGGCTTGTGACCGATGCCCTCAAAAAGCTGATCGAAAGCGGAAAAGAATATGATCAGGTGATCACCATCGGCCCGCTGGTGATGATGAAGTTTGTTTGCAAACTGACTCTGGAATATAACATCAAAACCATTGTGAGCATGAACCCCATTATGATCGACGGTACCGGGATGTGTGGCGGCTGTCGGCTGACGGTGGGAGGCGAGACCAAGTTTGCCTGTGTGGACGGCCCCGACTTTGACGGTCATTTGGTGGATTTTGACAGCGCCATGGCAAGAGGCGCCATTTATAAAGAACAGGAAGCACACGCCAGAGAAGTTTCCTGCAATCTGTTGAAGAAAGAGGTGGAATAAGATGCCCAACATGGCAAATAAAAAGAACCCCATGCCCATGCAGGAGCCCTCTGTCCGCCGACACAATTTCAAAGAGGTCACCCTGGGATACACCCCCGAGATGGCGATGGATGAGGCAGCCCGCTGCCTGAACTGCAAAAACCATCCCTGTGTGGAGGGTTGCCCCGTTCACATCCATATTCCGGAATTTTTGAAGGAAGCCGCAGAGGGGAACTTCGAAAAGGCTTATGAGATCCTCTCCTGCTCCTCTTCTCTGCCGGCTGTTTGCGGCAGAGTCTGCCCCCAGGAAAATCAATGTGAAGCCCGCTGTGTCAGAGGCATCAAAGGCGAAGCGGTCGGCATCGGCCGGGTGGAACGCTTTGTGGCCGACTGGCATCTTTCCCATCCCGGCAAACCCTCTGTGCCTGAGAAAAACGGCCATAAGGTGGCGGTGATCGGAAGCGGCCCCGCCGGGTTGACCTGTGCCGGCGACCTGGCCAAACTGGGCTATGAGGTGACCGTCTTTGAAGCCCTTCACACCGCAGGCGGTGTGTTGGTTTATGGCATTCCCGAATTCCGTCTGCCCAAGGCGATCGTGAAAAAAGAGATCGAAGGGCTGAAAGAACTGGGGGTCACCATCGAAACCAACACGGTGGTGGGCAAGACCGTTTTGATCGACGAACTGTTTGAAGAAGGGTTTGAAGCGATCTTTATCGGATCGGGTGCCGGCCTGCCCCGCTTTATGAACATTCCCGGTGAGAATTTGAAGAGTGTTTATTCCGCCAACGAATTCTTGACCCGTTCCAACCTGATGAAGGCCTATGAAGAAAACAGCGCAACCCCCATTTATCGCGGCAAACAGGTTGCGGTGGTGGGCGGTGGCAATGTGGCCATGGATGCTGCCAGAAGCGCGTTGCGTTTGGGCGCCGAAACGGTTCAGATTGTCTATCGCCGTTCCATGGAAG
>JAFQMB010000006.1 GCA_017421095.1 Oscillospiraceae bacterium | reverse complement strand
ATGTTATAAATTAAAAAAAAAAACGGCAAGGTTTTTTATGACAACCTGGGGTTTGAAGATCGGGATCTGACGATCACCGGTGAAACCATCACCTTTGAAGAGGTGGCGGATGATGAGATTTTTGACGCCGAGGGCTGCTATGTGGTGCCCGGCTTTATCGAGCTTCATATGCATGGTGCCTATGGGGCAGATGCTTCCAACGGTGAATTGGAAGATTTTAAAACCATGAGTGAATTTTTGGGCAAAAACGGTGTGACCGGCTTCTGCCCCACCACTATGACGCTGCCCATTGATGTGCTGGAAAAGGCTATGTGTGCCGCCAACACCTATCGCAAGACCCAGACAACCGGTTCCAGACTGCTGGGCGTGAATATGGAAGGCCCCTTCTTCTCTATGGAAAAGCGCGGCGCCCAAAACCCGGCATACATCCAGAGTCCCGATATCGAGGCTTTTGACCGTCTGTGGGAAGCATCCGAAGGCTGCATCGCGCTGGCTGACGTTGCCCCCGAATTGCCCGGCGCTATGGAATACATCGAACATGTGAGCAAGAAGACCACCGTGAGCATTGCCCACACCACCGCCGATTATGATACCGCTGTGGCCGCCATCAAGGCCGGTGCCACCAGCTGCACCCATCTGTTCAACGCCATGCCCAATTTCACCCACAGAGCACCCGGTGTGGTGGGCGCTGTGTTTGAAAACGACGAGATCTTTGCCGAACTCATCTGCGACTGCATCCACATCCATCCTGCGGTGATCAAGAGCGTCTTTAAGGTCATTGGCGATGATCGGGTCTGTGTGGTCAGCGATGCCCTTTCCTGCACCGGTTTGCCGGAAGGTCAGTATGAACTGGGCGGTTTGGAAATCTTCCTGAAAGATAATTGCGCCCGTTTGGAAAACGGCACTCTGGCCGGTTCCGCCTGCACCCAGTTCATCGACTTCCAGAAGATCGTCCGCGCCGGCATCAAACTGGAAAGCGCAGTGAAAGCCTGCTCTGCCAACCCTGCCAAGAATCTGGGTGTTTATGATAAGTTGGGCTCCCTTTCCGAAGGTAAACTGGCCGACATTCTGGTGATCGATCAGAATCTGGAACTGAAGGCTGTCTTCATCGGCGGAAAGCGGGTCAGATAACCGATGGTTTTGGCAGAATATGAAGAAACCCGGCTTTTGACCACCGATGATTGCGATCACACCGGCGGCTGGAAGATGGAAAAAATTCTTTCTTCTATGCAGAATTTGGCCGGTAGTCACGCCGATTCTTTGGGGGCCGGATTTCGTCAGCTTCGACCGAAGAATTTGGCCTGGGTGATCAGCAAAACCAAGGTAGAGATGGAAAAACTGCCGCTTTTTTGGCATGCTGTTACCCTTAAAACCTGGACAGGGAAGGAACGGCACGGCATCTATCCCAGATATTTTTCTTTTCACGATGAAAAGGGAGAACTGCTGGGTGGTGCCACTGTCTATTGGTCGCTGATGGACCTTGCAAAAAGGCAGATGGCCACCGCGGAACAAACGTCATCGGTCGTTCTTCCGGTGAGCGAAAAGCCTCCTGTCTGCAAACCGCCCAAATCGGTGTACCTTCCGGATATTCCCCCAAAAAGGGAAATCAGACAGGTGCCGGTTTATTCGGAACTGGATGTGAACGGCCATCTGAATAACACCGAATATATGGCTTGGTTTTGCGACCTTTTGGGGCCGGAATTCTTTGAAAAGCAGATGATCTCTTCCTTGACCATCCATTATGCAAAAGAGATTCTGCCGAAGCAGGAGGTCACCCTTCGTCTTTATCAAACCGAAACGGGCTATCTTTTTTCGGGCCTTGTGGCAGAGGAGGTTTGTTTTTCTGCCGAGACGGTTATCCGGGAAAGAAAAGATGCCTCGTCTTTGTTCTGATTTTCAAAAAGAGCCTGTTTATCAGGCTCTTTTTTCTTTGGCTAAAAAAGGCCCCGTGCAACTGCACGGGGCCTTTTCTTGAAAGGTGATCAGATTTTGGGGTGGAAGAGCACGTTGACGGAATTGACCTCCGACCAAAGAGTCCAGCTGGAAAGGGGCAGATCGGAATCTTCTTCCCGACAATCCCGATAGAGTCGGTCTTCTTCCAGTTCCGGAATTTCAGAAACATCGCCGGCCCAATAGGCAAGCAATCTGCGGCGGGCGGTGGCGAGACGGT
>JAFQMB010000042.1 GCA_017421095.1 Oscillospiraceae bacterium | reverse complement strand
GCCCCTTGTTCTTCTATTACCGTTCTCAAACAAAGGTGAAGCGGGAAAAAACCCCCGAAGAAGTTTCCGAATTAAACGAAGCGTAAGTGAAACCATCCCCGGGGCGTTGGGTCTTATCCGTATGCGCGAAATCCGTATTAACGAAGGAAGGGAAGACGATGAATCGGAAAAAAGTAATTTATATCCTGTGTGGCGGGTTGATGTTTGTCGCAATGGTTGCGATCTCATGGAAATGGTTTATCTATCTTTACGAAAACATACAGCTTTCTTTTGATTGGAAAATCACAAAAGAAAATATGTATTATGGCCTTCTGATGTTTTTGTGGTTATACGGAACAATTATATTGTGTATAGCGACCTACCCTCTGGCTCCTTTCTTCCTTTTCGGAACGATTCATCTTTTAGGGAAAAGAAAAGCATTGATGATTAACAATCCGGAAATGTTGCTAACAAAAGGACGCGAAAAAGAGAAGAACATTATGATCGTTTGTTTGGCTGTTTTGACTGGAATTGTTCTTGCCGTTGGTATTGATAGGCTATCTTCTGACGTTAGGACTATTTTGGTTTTTCAATTACAAGATGTTCCTCTATTGGACAGCCCACTAATTTCCTGTATTATCGGAGATTTTATACTCTTTTTGACATGTTTGCTTTGTGCCATTTTCGGCCCCTTGTTCTTCTATTACCGTTCTCAAACAAAGGTGAAGCGGGAAAAAACCACCGAAGAAGTTGCCGATTTGAAAGAAGCGTAAAAGCAACACTCCGTTGAGGGAGGCGATGTTGAAATGAAAACCAAAACAGTATTGAATAATATTTTTTGTTCGACGGTCTATTTCTTCCTCCTCTTTTTAAACACTTTGTTTTATGTGTTGTTGACAATTGGCCCAAGAGATATTGCTGGGCCGGAGACGCCCAATTGGAGCGACTGGGTGATATATGCGGTTCCGTTGATTGTGAACGTTCTTCTTTGGGGGCTTCTTTTCTGGCAAAAAAAGATTTGGTTTTATACCGTTGTTGCTATTTCAGAATTATTGGTACAATTGCTGATTTCTATTGTTTATTCAATGTTTGATTATTATGTTTTCAAGTAACTTTTTAGCGTGATTTTTATCAATGGTTTATTGAAAGAAGGTTATCCTGATCTTTATTTGCTGGTTTTATTCCTTCTTGTTAGTAGTATATGTCGCATTGTTTTTTCGGCTATTAAATGCATTAACATGAGAAGACAAAATGTTTCAATCGTGATGGAAAAATGGGCGCTTACCATAGTGTTATTCATTCAAATTTTGTGTTTATTATCTCTTGTAGCGGTGTTTCTTGTTATTCGTTTGTGAACTTAAAATAGAGGCGGGGTGACCTACCCTGCCTCGGGGGGAAACCCCATATCAAGATGCTTTAAAAAATGTATCTTCACGAGTTCTTCCGGAATCGGCATTTCGTGTTGTAGAAGATGATGTTATGTATAAGCCATGTCATTCTGGCGGCGATGCAGGAAAAATTCAGATTAGGACGGTGTTGTTGCGATGACAAAAAAGTGGAAAAGCTTTGAATATTTACTCGTGTATCTTTTTGTCGCGTTTAATTTGACCATAACAACCGCAATAATGGGACCTCTTCGTTACGATTTATGGGGCGTATTTTTCTTGCTTCCTGCAGTTCTTTTATCAATATTTCAATATGTTTTGTTAAAAATGCGAATTGAAATAATCAGCAATACCGTCCTGTGGATCACATTATTGGTTGACATCATTTGTGTTTCCTTTCAGATTAGCAAGATAATCCCCATATGTGCATCAGGTGACTTTTTGGAATTGATTTTGGATCCGATTGGACCAATGTTCTTTCTTTTTCAATTAATTCTTGTTTGGCGTTTTGTTTGTACGGCTTCTTGTGTTGCTTGTTACAATATAAAAACAATCGATCGCGCTACACGATTGAAGAAATTGATTAACTGTCGCGTTTGGTTGGCTGGCTGGATTGTCTTTGGTTTTTTATTTCTGCTTGCATCAATTTTCTTTTATGTGATGTACAAAGAGCCGACAGAATGGTGGCAGTTTTGATTGTTGGTGCCTCTCGTTTAGATTTAGCTGGTCCGAATTTGTATGTGTTTGAGTGGACTGGTGAATTCGGTAATTATCCGTATGCACGAAACCCATACTAAAATGAGGAGGGCATCATTATGAAAAAGAGAATTTACTATTTTATCTTTTCCGGTTTTCTGCTGATTTTATTTCTGTGGCGGGAATTCGAAGTTTATGGTTTGCTGATTGATGGTTTTTCTCAACTTTTCCAAAATGTTCCGACAACAGAGTGGTTCGATAATAAAAAGACAGAGATTTGGAGTGTTTTTATTGCTTCTCTGTTTCGAACGATTGTAGCGGTAGCGGCATCGTTTTCATTGCCTTGGTTGTTTATTTACCCAAGACAACGGAATGATAGAAGATCAAAAGGTTGTCATTGCCTTTTTTGGTTGACTTCGCTTCTTTTGATGTGTGTTGTGCTTTACATTTTACGAGGTAATATTTCGTTTATTGTTTGGGCATTTTCAACACCAACCTATTATTTACCGACAGGTAATAATAGTTGGATTCCAAATGATGGAATCGGTAATGGTACAATCAGTATTTGGAACACCGTTGTTCAGTATACTGAATCTATTCTTTTCAACATCGGTCAGTTGATAGTATCTTTGATTCCTTGTTTTACCCTACCGGAATTGATAATTCGAAAATGGGAGGAAAAGAGAATCTAAACGAGCAACCCAACCCCGAGGTGGGGCAACCTGCCTCGGGGGGAACCCTGTTTACTGAAAGGAAGGCGAGAATATGAAAAAATTATTTGCAATTTTACTTTCGATTTTGACGGTACTGCTGATTTTTGCCTCCTGCGATACAGGCGGGGAAGATGTTTCCAGCGACCCTGTTTCGGAAGTTTCTTCAGCGGAAGTTTCCTCTAAAGCAGAAGAGGAAAGCTCTGCCGAAAACGAGGCCGCCTCCTTCACACGGCATTACGATGCGCCGCCTACAGATATGGCACTTTCCTATGCTGATGCAGAAACATTGGTATGGCAGTATTTTAAGGATAAAGACAAATTTCCTAACTTCCCGGCAGAGTGTTTGATCGAACCCAGCGGATGGTTGGAAAAAACAAATGCAGACGGCAGCAAAAATTTTTATTATGGGATCCATCTGTATACCAATGGCGGAACAGGCGAGGATATGCGTGCATTCACTTTTGCTTGGCTGTGGGTGGATATGAACGATGGATCTTTGTGGGAGGATATTGTTTCTCATCACGGTTTGCCGGTGTTAGACTATTAACAGATTACCGTTGTTAGAATAATTGCCGGAGCGCCAAGAGCGCCCACCCATAACAGGTGGGCGCTATAAGGGAAATGTTGAGGTGATTAGTATGGCACCAAAGATTGTTTACGCATCAATTCCATACGAAGAGGTGTATCGCAAATTATGTGAAGAGGCACATTCAGGAGCATATACTTCATATATTCGAGGAAAACGGTGTAAAACAGAGGATGATTTCTTTCGAGAAATATCTGCTTCTTTTCAATTCCCCGATTATTTTGGAGAAAACTGGGCTGCGCTTGATGAGTGTATTTGCGATTTGGAATGGCTGAAATTCGAGCGCTTATTTGTTTTGGTTGATGATTTTGCTGAAATATTTAGCGGCAACAATGATTTGCAAAAATTGCTTATTAAATATTTAGAAATCGCTGTGGATTATTGGCGATCGGAGCAAGTTTCGATAGAAATCGTATTAAACAATTGATGTTCGGATAACTGATAGAAAGTGCCAAGAGTGCCTGCCCATTACGGGTGGGCATTTTTATTGTCATAGTATACAAACGGAAAAAACGGGTTTTGTGATAGTCTCCAAACTTGGGCAGGCATCCTTGAAAAACATACTAAAAAATGGTAAATAATAAGGGTAAGAGACCGTTTGCCTACCCGTTATACGGGGCACGAAAAAGGAGTCAGCAATGAAAAAGGTTCTTTTGTTTGTTTTAATCATACTTGTGCTTGCAAGCACATCGGCCGTGTTGGCAGAGTCCTCTCAGGAGGGCGTAGCCTTCTCTGCTACCGATGTTTATCGAATGGAGCGGGTAACCGATGAACTGCCCGTTACCTTTGAAGCGACGGTCTATTTCCCCGACGATATGGCCGACACCGAGCGCGGTGGGGTTATTTTGGGGAACTATGGCAACTCCACCAGATGCATCAGCTTTGAGATCTATTCCGGCGGTTCTCCCCGAATTTATTGGGTGGATTCCGCAGGAAAGGTGAGAGATATCGCCTTCAAGGCTATCAATCTTTATACCGGTGAATGGACCCACATAGCAATTGTTCGGGATGATATGAAATTGTATTGCTATATCAACGGAGAATTGAAGCAGACTCTGCCCAGCGGCACTCTTTCGGAGGAACCCTGTCCCGATGTGTTTGCTGTGGGAGGAGACCTTCGCTCCGGAAATGCTCAGAATTTTAAAGGGCGGATCAAATCGGTTGCCATTTATTCAGATGTTCGCACAGCAGACGAGATCAAGGCGGATATGAACGGTACCATCGATTCGGACAATCTGATTGCGGGGTATGATTTTTCTTCCGTGGGCCAGTCCATGCCCGATGAATTTGCCAATCTCAGCGGAAAGGGGAATTCTCTTAAGCGCTATGTCGCCTGGATGGATGAAGCTCCCAAAACAAAGGATTACGCCTATTCCTTTGCTGTTGTGGGCGACACCCAGGTGATCGCTGAATATCATCCGGAACAATTCACTCACATTTACGATTGGATTGCTTCCAATGTTGCAGAAAAGGAGATCAAATTCGTCTTCGGTATGGGAGATATCACCAATTCCGATACCACAGCCGAATGGACCCTTGCCAAACAGCATATTTCCAAACTGGATGCGTTGGTTCCGTATAGCCTTTGCCGCGGTAACCACGATTCCTCCGCAGGCTTCACGGGAACTTTTGGCCAATCAAAATTTGCCGATTTGGTTCAGGGCAGATATGAAAACACCCTGGAAAACACCTGGCAGGAGCTGGTTGTGGGGGAAACAAAATATCTTATTATGACTTTGGATTACGGCGCAAACGATGCCGTTCTCGCCTGGGCCGGAGATGTGATTTCTTCTCATCCCGAACATCAGGTGATCATCACCACCCACGCATACCTTTTCAGAGACGGAACTACCCTGGATCAGAAGGATGTTTGGCCGCCCTCTGCCACCGGTGGGGTCAACAACGGCGACCATATGTGGGAGAAATTGATCTCCAAACACAAAAATATCAAGCTTGTCCTTTCGGGACATGATCCCTGCGACAGGGTGGTTGTGACCCAGACCAAGGGCGTTTGGGGCAACACTGTCACCCAGATGTTGGTTGATCCTCAGGGGGTCGATTCTGCGCAAGGACCTTCCGGGCTTGTGGCGATGCTTTATTTCTCCGAAGATGGAAAACAGATTTCGGTTGAATATTATGCCACAGTGAAAAAGCAGTATTATATGCCCGAAAACCAGTTCACAATCGACCTGGAACTCGCGGAGGAGGAAGAAAAATCGGTTAGCGAGGTAAGCGCTCTTGTTTCCGAACAGGCCAGTGAGCCTATCTCTATCGCCCCTGAAGAAAACAACCCCTTGCCCATGATTCTCATCATTTCCGGCGTTTTTGTGCTTCTTGCTGTCGCCGCAGTGTTGGTTTTGAGAAAGAAAAAATGAAACAAACAGAAGTTATTAAAGTGCCCTTCCAAAACAGGCGGGCGCTTCGTGCGGAAAACCACTGAAAAAACAAAACACCCCTTGATGTAGCTCCTACATCAAGGGGTGTTTTTATATTATCGTGCACAAAGGCAAGTGATCCGCCATTTGCGATCAACCCAGTAAAACATCGGTGGCCATCATCACACAAAAGCCCACCAGTAGGGCATAGGTGGCGCCCCGTTCGCTGCCGTGTGCGTGGGTTTCGGGGATCATTTCGTCGCTGATCACATAAAGCATGGTGCCGCCGGCAAAGGCCAGTGCAAAAGGCAGAATAGCAGAAGAAATGCTCACCGCAAAATAGCCGATCAGCGTGCCGATCACCTCAACAAGCCCGGTGAGCATCGCCAAAACAAAGGTGCGGGCGGGAGAAACGCCGGCAGCGAGCATCGGGCCGATGATGACCATCCCTTCGGGGATGTTTTGCAGGGCAATGCCGCCTGCGATAATCAACGCCTGAGTGGGATCGCCGGAACCGAAGCCAACACCTGCCGCAATACCTTCGGGCAGATTATGAATGGCGATGGCGGTAACAAACAGCAACACCCGGCCAAGATTGGTGTTTTGATGGCTTTCCATATCCGGGCCAACCATTTTGTGCAGATGGGGAACCAATTTGTCAATGAGATTCAAACAAAAAGCCCCGGAAAAGATGCCGAGAACGGTGATGGGAAGCGCAAATGGGCCACCTTCTTCCAGCGAGGGAAGGATCAATCCCAAAACTGCCGCCGCCAGCATCACCCCTGCCGCAAAAGAGAGGACGATATCGGAAAATTTGTGAGAGATTTTTTTGAATAAAAAGCCGATCACCGCGCCAAAAACGGTGGCGCCGCCGACCCCAAGGGCAGTAAGCAACACAAGTTCCATAAAAACGGTCCTTTCCCAAAGGAAAAGGGGACCGAGAATACCGATCCCCCCATCAAAATCATCTGTCAGATTTCAGCCTTCCAAAGCCCGTGCAGATTGCAATAGGCATAAACGGCAACCGGTTTTTCATCCTGCAAAGCAAAATTGACCACAGGATCGCTGCCGGGGGTCAGAACCTTTCTTTGGCCGCCCCGATCGGTCTGCAAATAAACCCAGCTGATGTGGTGCTCTTCGGCCATGGGGTGCAACACACTGCCCACACAGACCTTCACGCTGTTTTCGCCCACTTCCACCACAGGGATGTGTTTTTCTGCGCTGGCTTCCACCGTGCCGGGCACAAGTTCGGTCATCTTTTTGCCGCAGCAGAAGACCGGGACACCGGAAGCGTGGATCATACCAATGATGTTGCCACAGGTTTCACAAACAAAAAATCTGGTTTCTTTCATCGTTGTTTCCTCCTAAATTTCAAACAATTTTTTCAAAGTCGGCTGCGCCGTGCTTACACAAGGGACAAATAAAATCGTCGGGCAGGGGATCACCTTCATAAACGTATCCGCAGACCTTGCAGACATAGCCCTTTTTCCCTTCGGTCTCGGGCTTGGGTTTGATGTGATCCTGATAATATTGATAAGAGAGGGTCTCTCGTTCCGAGAGAACTCTTGCCTCGGTGATGGAACAAAGGAACATTCCGTGGGTTCCCAGATCCACATATTCTTCCACCTGCAAAGAAAGGAAGGCGGCAATATATTTTTTCAAGAAAATCAGGCCGTTATCCGAGCGCAGGGGATCACAGTTTTGGAATTTATCCACATTTCTGCCGCTTTGGAAACCAAAGGTTTCAAAGAGCGAGAAGGGAGTGTCAATCGTCAGGCAGTTGACATTCATCTTTCCGGTCTGCCGGATGATGTGGTGGGAATAGTTTTCTTTGTTGATGGTAACAGCCACCCGGTTGGGGGTGTTGGTCACCTGGGTAACGGTGTTGACAATCAAGCCGTTATCCTTTTTGCCGTCATGAGAGGTGACCAGATAAAGACCGTAGCCGATGCGGAAGAGGGCAGAAAGGTCGTTTTTGTTGGCGGTTTCATCCTGTCTTGCCAGATATTCCATGCAAAGTTCGTTTGCCAGCGCTTCAATCTTTTCGCTGCTTTCTTCGTTCAAAGAGGAAAGCAGTTTGACACTGTTTTCCGCAAAAGAAAGATTTTTGCAGGACTCCAGCATCTTTTGCATCACCTTGGCGGCAAGGGGGGCCCAGGACCCGTTTTCTATCAACGCGACCGTTCGGTTGGAAAAGTTTCTCTCGGTCAGGTGGTTGATGAACTCCCGCATAAAGGGGAAGATATCCGCGTTATAGGTGGTGGTCGCCAAAACCAGTTTGCTGTAACGGAAGGCGTCTGCCACGGCCTGAGCCATATCGCAGCGGGCAAGGTCGTGCAAAATCACATTGGGGCAGCCTTTTGCTTTGAGTTTTTCTGCCAGCAGCAAAACCGCCTTTTTGGTATTGCCGTAAACAGAGGTGTAGGCCAGCACAATGCCGTCATCTTCCGGCTGATAAGAGGACCAGGTGTTATATTTTTCCAAATAATAGCCCAGGTTTTCTTTCAAAATGGGGCCGTGCAGCGGGCAGATGATCTCGATTTCCAGCCCGGAAGCTTTTTTCAAGAGATTCTGCACCTGCGCGCCGTATTTTCCCACAATGCCGATATAATAGCGTCTGGCTTCGTCGGCCCAGGGTTCCTCTCTGTCCAGGGCGCCGAATTTGCCAAACCCGTCAGCAGAGAAGAGCAGCTTATCGGTGGCGTCATAGGTGACAATCACTTCCGGCCAGTGCACCATGGGTGCGGTGACAAAGGTCAGCTGATGGCGGCCGAGAGAGAGGGTGTCGCCTTCGCCTACCACCAGGCGATTGTCAGAAAAATCATTTCCGAAGAAATTTTTCATCATAGCAAAGGCCTTGGCGGAAGAAACAATGCAAACATCGGGATAGGCCTTGATGAAATTCACAATGTTGGCAGAGTGATCGGGCTCCATATGCTGGATGATGAGATAATCGGGCTTGCGATCCCCCAGCACATTCTGAATATGGTCCAACCATTCGTGGGTGAAGTTGACATCCACCGTGTCCATGATGGCGATTTTCTCATCCAAAATGGCGTAAGAATTATAAGACATTCCATTGGGGACACGATACTGCCCTTCAAAAAGATCAACCCGATGGTCGTTGACGCCGATGTAGTAAATATCGTTTGTGATCTGCATATTTTCACCTCATAATATGTTATTGGTCCAACGATGATGGTATTATGATGCTGTTATTTTATCATATATTTTGCGAAATAACAATT
>JAFQMB010000041.1 GCA_017421095.1 Oscillospiraceae bacterium | reverse complement strand
CCCGACAAAAAGGTGTTTGCGATAAGGGATTCCTGCAAACTCCCAATGAAATATTGCTGACGCAATAGGACAGATGCCCTTTGGGCATATGATTGTAAAAAGATCCGCAACATTGAGTTGCGGATCTTTTTATTCCTTCACATTTTCGAAGAAAATATTTCACAGGCGAAGCCTATTTCACACGGCGTTCGCCGTATTTCATCAATTTGCTTTGCAAATTGATTTCATTGTTGGTTGGTCATATATCCCTATGATCAACCAACGAAATCGGGGGATCTCTCTTTTTATACTTTCCTTATTTTATGCTTTTTTGCGGCGGGCGCGAAGTTTTTCAAAAAAGGCGTTCATCAGCGCCGAACATTCCGCTTCCAAAATGCCGCCGATCACCTGGGTTTTGTGGTTATAATAAACCTCGTTCATAGAAAATTTGGAACCGCAGGCACCGTTGTTTTGATCGGCCGCCCCAAAGACCACCCGATCAATCCGGGCATTATGAATGGCGCCGGCACACATGGGGCAGGGTTCCAGCGTCACATAAAGGGTGCAATGGGGAAGTCGCCAGCCGCCAAGGGTTCTGCAGCCGCCGTCCAGAGCCTCCATTTCGGCGTGGGCAAGGGCGTGGCGTAAAACCTCCCGTCTGTTTCTTCCCGTGGCCAAAAGGGTGTCGTCTGTATCCCGAACCAAAACCGCCCCCACCGGAACTTCGCCCTCGTCAAAGGCTTTTTTGGCCTCTTCCAGCGCAAGGCGCATCCATTTTTCATATGTGGCCTGATTTTCCGGGATCATCATTGAAAAATTCCTCCTATCCCGGCGGATGCAAGATTTTCCACAAGATTGGGGTCAATTTGTGCGGCAAGGGCGCTCAACAGAATGCTCACCACAGAGGCCAACAGACAGACATAAAGCAGCGGAGAAGAGACAAAGGCGCGGAATTTTGCCCCCTGTTCCAACCGACAGACCCCCTCGGGCACCGAAAGGAAAGAGGGGTTCTTTTTGATGGCGAAAATCAAAATCACAAAGCCCAGAACCGAAAGAAGAATCTGGGTGGGATAAAAGATCATGGAATAGGCCGCCTCGCCTTGCCGCTGCAAAAAGAGCATCTGCACTGCGGCGGTGGCGTTGTTGACGAAATGAAGGAGAATCGAGGGCCAAAGGCTGCCGGTTTTGATCGCCAAGAAGCCAAAGATAACCCCCATCATAAAGGTGGCAACCCATTGGGTGATGCTGCCGTGGACCATGGCAAAAATTGCCGAGGAAACACAAATGGCAAAGGCGTTGCCAAAGGGGGTCAGACTGCGCAGAATGATGCCCCGGAAAATATATTCTTCCACAAAGGGGGGAAGAATCGCCAAAGAGATAAAATAGAGCACAATTCCGCCCACAGAGGTGGGTGCCTCCACATCGGCAGAACTGGTCAAACCGGTGAGCGATTCAAAAATGCCGGCGGCAAAAGAGCCGAACAAAGAGGAAACCGAACAGAGCGCCATGCCGGAAAAGACGGTCACAATCAAAAGACAAGGGGTGATATTTTGGGTGGAAAAGCCGCCCCGCACCCGAAATTTCTGGGTGGCCCCATAGATCAGAAAGGGCACAAGAAGAGAGGGAGCATACACAATCAGCTGCAAAAGCCAAAGATAGAGATCCCCGTTTAAAAAGTTTTCTCCGCCCGGGAGGAACATCGCGGCAATTCCGAGAACCAGGCCAGCGAGAAAAGAAAAGAAAAAGGAGCAGACATACCAAAGAAGCACACAGGCAAAGAGCGCCGTCAACCGGCGGCGCAGGCGGGTTTCTTCCTGCAATGACTGGAGTGCCTGCCCGGAGGGAGAGGCAAGATAGGGATTCAAAAGGATCCCTCCTTTCCGGAAGATAAAAATTGCATCAAAGAATCAGAGGCAAAAGGCCGACCGCCAGACCGATCCCCAATCCGGCCAGAACCTGAAGGGGGGTATGACCCAACACCACCTTCACCTTTTCATCGTCGCTGATGCCGGCATTTGCAAGATCTTCCAACAGGGAATTGAAGGCAATGGCCTGTTCCCCAACCGAACGGCGAACATTGATGGCATCATAAATTACCACACTGGAAAAGACCACACAGATGGCAAAAAGCGGAGAATCAAAGCCCTGGGTGAAGCCGATTTGGCAGGCAAGTGCCACCACTCCCGCGGTGTGGGAAGAGGGCATTCCGCCCGAGGCCACGATCACAGAAAGGGCCAGACGCTTTTCCTGCCAACAGACGATGATGGTTTTGATGACCTGGGCCAAAAGCCAAGCAATAAAGGGGGCAAAGAGAATTTCCATAGTTGTCTCCTTCCAAAACAAGGCGACAGCAACCTGCCGACCGGAATGATGTCATCGGGGGAAACCAAAAAACACATTTTTCTAATAATAGCAGAAAAAAAACGCTTTTGCAACGCTTCCCGAAGAACTCGGTGGGAAAATGTTTGAAATCCGAAGCAAGATATGATAGAATATTTCAAAGCAGGAAAAATGGGGAAAGGGGCGAAAAGGATGACCGAAAAGAGATTGAAATTCGGCATTTCCACCGCTTGCCTTTATCCCATGGAAACTGAAAAGGCGTTGGAAACATTGGGAGAGGTGGGGGTGCGCCGCACCGAAATCTTCATCAACGATATTACCGAACTGGAAGACCCCATCGCCCAAAGAATTTTGGAAATCAAAGAACGGTATCAGATGGAAGTGATGGCGGTTCACAGCTGCTTTTGCCCCATGGATCATTTTCTGCTTTTTTCGGATTATGAGCGAAGAAAAAAGACCGGGTTTCTGGCCTATGAGGCGCTCTTTTCTTTGGCCGCCCGACTTTCTGCTCCCTTTGTTATTTTTCATGGGGACCGGGCCGATCGCCCCACCTCGCCGGAAAAGTACGCCGTCATTTTGAAAGAACTTTCTGATCTTGCCGCAAAACACGGTTGTCTTCTTTTGCAGGAAAATGTTTTTTATACCAAATGCGGAAATACGGAATTTCTTGCGGCGGTGCAACAGGCTGCCGAAACACCCTTTCCTTTGGTTTTGGATACCAAACAGGCCAGAAGATCAGGGGTGGATCCTGCCGCTTTTTTGGCCCGCTTTTCCGGCAGGATTTGTTATCTGCATTATTCTGCCCGGGATGAGAAGGGCGATTGCAGACTCCCTTCAAAAGATTCGGTGCAGGAGGATTTCTTTTGGCAAAGGGTGGGGGAGGAAGAGGCCATCCGCTGTGTGACGCTGGAAGTTTATCGGGATGCTTTTTCTCTGCCAAAGGAACTTTGCGAAGCCTGTGACCGTATGCAGAATGTCTATCAAAATGCCACCGGAAAGGAGATTCTTTCGTGGAATCAAACCGCTTGATTTTGGCTTCCGCCTCCCCAAGAAGAAGAGAACTTTTGCAGGAAGCCGGTTATTTGTTTGAAATCGATCCGGCCCAAAAAGAAGAAAACAGATATGATTTTCTGACCGGCGAAGCCAAGACCGAATCGCTGGCAAGAGACAAGGCCCTTGAGGTGCTTGCAAGACACAAAGACTGTGTGGTTTTGGGTTCAGACACCTTGGTTTTGCTGGAAGGGGAATGTCTGGGTAAACCGAAAAACGAGGCGGATGCCGCAAAGATGCTGGAAAAACTGGCCGGTCGAAGCCATCGGGTCTGCACATCGGTCTGTGTGGCAAGAGAGGGCCGCGTTTCCTCCTTCCGTCAGGTGGCTGAGGTTACCTTCCGCCCCCTTTCTCAAAAAGAAATTTTGGATTATGTTGCCACCGGTGAACCTATGGATAAAGCCGGCGCCTATGGAATTCAGGGAAAGGCGGCAAAATTCGTCAGCCGGATTGAAGGGGATTATACCGCCATTGTCGGATTGCCGGTTTGCCGCACCTGTCAACTGCTGCAGGACTTCGGGATTCTTCCCAAGAAATAAAATAACGTCAAAAAATCGGAAAATAAAGGAGAAATGGTTATGAAATGTCCCTTCTGTTCCCACGGGGAAAGCAAGGTCATCGACTCCCGTCCCACCGAGGACAATGAAAAGATCCGCCGCCGCAGAGAGTGTTTGGCCTGTAAAAGCCGCTTCACCACCTATGAAGAGGTGGAAACGCTTCCGGTGGTGGTCATCAAAAAGGATAAATCCCGCCAGGCGTTTGACAAAAACAAGGTCATTCACAGTATGATCAAGGCCTGCGATAAGCGGGCTGTTCCCTTTGAGGTGATCGATGCTGCCGCCGGCGAGATTGAAAAATCCTTGGCCAACAGTCTGGACAGAGAGGTTTCCAGCATTGCCATCGGGGAACTGGTCATGGAAAAATTAAAAGAAATTGACCAGGTTGCCTATGTGCGCTTTGCCTCGGTCTATCGCCAGTTTTCTGATATTCAGTCCTTTATGGACGAACTTAAACATCTGATGCTGGGACAGAACAAAAATTAAAGTTTGCCCTCGTCGTCCACCCATTTTTTAGCCGCCATCACGCGTTCCTCGCTGCTCAAAGGCAGATGCCCGGGGCGCTTTTTGTCGGTGCTGCCAACGGTGGCCGAGGTTTGATTTTCCGGAAGCAATCCGGCCTTTTTATCGGGCAGACTCAAATTTCCTTCTCTTTTTATCAGCTTTTTCATAAAATTTCCTCCGTTCTTTTTTGCTTTGCCGCACAAAGTAGGATGCACAGAAGATCCGGGGAAAACTCATTTGAAAAATTTCCAAAACGAAAGGCGGAACAATCTATGATCGATGCTTCTCTGCTTCAGGAATATGCCGAGCTTTTGGTTCGCACCGGAATGAATCTGCAAGAGGGCCAGCCTCTTGTGGTGGCCTGTCAGGTGGAAAATGCCCCCTTTGCCCGAATGGTGGCAACCGAGGCTTATAAACAGGGCTGCCGCGAGGTGATTATGCGCTGGAGCGACGATTTTCTCACCAGAGAAAAATATCTCAAAGCAGCGGATGCGGTTTTTGACGAAACCCCCGCCTGGCTGGTGGAATTTTTCGAAGAATATGACCGTCACCATGCTGCCTATCTGGCATTGATTTCGCCCGATCCGGAAAATCTTTCCGGCGTGGATCCCATGCGTCTGCAACGGGCAGCCATCTCTTCCGGCAAGGCCACAAGAGCCCATTCCAAGCGCCAGATGAGCGATGAGATTCCCTGGTGTGTAGCCGGGGTTCCTTCGGTGAAATGGGCCAAAAAGGTCTTCCCCGATCTGAGTGAAGAAGAGGCGGTGGATGCCCTTTGGCAGGCGATCTTGAAGACGGTTCGGGTGGATGGCATCCATTCTGCCGCCGATGCCTGGGAAGAACACATTAAAAAACTTTCCTCTGTGGCGGAAAAACTCAACGGCTATCAGTTTGAAAAACTCCATTATGAAAACAGTTTGGGAACCGATCTGATGGTGGGACTTTGCAAAAACCATCGTTGGGAGGGCGGCTGTTCCAAAGACGGTAACGGAGTGCGCTTTGTCGCCAATATGCCCACCGAAGAGATTTTCACCTCTCCCAAAAAGGATGCGGTGGATGGGGTGGTCTATGCCAGCATGCCCCTTTGTCACCACGGCAGTTTGATTGAGGAATTGAAATTCGTCCTCAAAGCGGGCAAAATCGTGGAAGCCACCGCCAAAAGCGGCGAAGAGGTGCTTAAAAAGGCCATCACGGTGGATGAGGGGGCCTCTTATCTGGGCGAAGCCGCGCTGGTGCCTTATGATTCTCCCATTTCCAATCTGGGAATTTTGTTCTACAACACCCTGTATGACGAAAATGCCGCCTGTCACTTTGCTTTCGGTCAGGCCTATCCCTGTTTGCAGAATGCCTCTTCCATGAGCGAAGAGGAACAAAGAGAAGCAGGACTCAACGAATCGGATACCCATGTGGACTTTATGATCGGCACCAAGGATCTTTCGGTCACCGGCATTTTGCCCGACGGGACAAGAATTCCCGTTATGCGTGAGGGGAATTTTGTGATCTGAAAAGATTGGGATCCGAAAAAGATTGTCTTTTGCAAAAGAATATGGTAAACTTTTAAAAAATCGGCCTCGCCGAAAAAAGGATGGGAAAAGTATGAAAAAGTTTTTTGCAGATTTCAAGGCCTTTGCACTGAAGGGCAACATTTTGGATATGGCTGTCGGTGTTGTTATTGGCGGCGCTTTCAGCAAGATCGTTT
>JAFQMB010000040.1 GCA_017421095.1 Oscillospiraceae bacterium | reverse complement strand
GGGTATCGTTGGTTTGGTTTGCTGCTGCGGAATGGCGATTGTCCCCAACCTGGTGGCCATCATCTGTGGTGCCATTGCTCTTGCGAAAAAGAAGCCGGGCAAAGGAATGGCCATTGCCGGTTTGGTGCTGGGAATTGTTGGCACATTGATCGGGTTGCTTTTCTGGGTTGTTTACATTTTTGCTTTAATTGAAGCCTTTAACACCGGAATGGCAGACGAATTCTTAAACGGCAGTTACTATTATAATTTTTGATATCCTTGCCCGTTGAAGATGTTCCTAAAATGCCTGTAAAACGATAAAAAACGCTCCTCTTTCATTGCGAGAGAGGAGCGTTTTTCTTGGATTCAAAAGGGGGCAATGGCAGGGAAGAAATTCCGAAGCAGGGCAAAAAGAAGAGCTGCGGCCGCCAATATTCTCCAAAACCACTTGTTTTTTGGGATTAGACGGAGTTTTTTTCCAAGAAGGGCAAAACCCAACTGAATTTCAAACAGCAGCCACAAAAGAAGTCCGGCAGGAACCAGAGGGTTTTGTCGCAGGGCGGTTATGAGATCGAGGGCGCAAAGGGCAAGAACCGAACGGGTTCCGCCGCAGCCCAGGCAATAGATGCCAAGGAGTTTGTGGTAAGGACAGGGCGGAATCAGCCGGGGAAGCAGCTCCGAAAGAAGAGGCGAGAGGAGCAAAAGAAGGGGGATTGCCAACAGCGGCGCCAGAAAAAGACACCACCAAAGGGGTTTATTTTTCAGATTCATTCGGACAGATCCTTTTCTTGCAAAATATCGTAAAGTTCTTCCAACTGTCGGATTTCATATGTCACAGAGAGATTCTCGGGCAGAGGTGTTTTTCCCGGGTTAAACCAGCAGATATCCAGCCCGGAATTGATCGCCCCCATCACATCGCTGGAAAGGGAGTCACCGATGACTAAAACCTTTTTTCGGTCTAAAACCTGCAAAGCATCCAGCACCCGATCGAAATAATCTTTTGCAGGCTTTGCGACCCCCATTTCTTCCGAAATAAAGATGCCGTCAAAATAAGGGGAGACGCCGCTTTTTTCCAATCTTCTTTTTTGGATGAATGTGGCGCCGTTGGTGATCAAAGCCAAAGAATAGGAGGCGGAAAGCCGTTCCAATAACGGTATAGTGTTGGAATAGAGAATGCCATTTTCGGCAAGAGCGGCTTCATATTTTTTTTGAACAGCAAAAGGATCTCCTGTGATGCCGATTTTTTGAAAGGTGCGGTCAAAGCGGTTGAATAAAAGCTGTGGGCGGGTGCAAAGGCCGGCTTCCAACTCTTTCCAACAGCGCTTATTCTCTTCGTGATAGATTTGATAGGTTGCGGCATCGCAAGGATAACCCAAATCGGAAAAAACTTTTGTGAAGGCCTGTAACTCTGCCTCCTTAAAATCAAAGAGGGTATCGTCTGCGTCAAACAAAAGATGGGTGTATGTCAAGCCGGTCACTCCTTTTCTGATCGAATTATGCAGAACATAGAACCAAATATCATATCTTATGATGCAGTATATCAAATTTGAATCAAAACCGCAAGACACAGTCCAAATCATGAAAGAAAATTGACTTGTTCATAAAATAGACATAAAACCGAAATGATTTTGTCGAAAAACAGCAGAAATATATTGAAAAAAATGATTTATTATGATAAAATAATTGAAAGTTCAACCATTTTGAAGGGGGAAGACGATGAAACGCAAAGATGGTGTGGCACTGAAAAATGTCGATCCGATGTATACACTCGTTCCTTACATTATGAAAGAACGCAACGACGCGATGAACATGACGACGGTCTATATTCCCGAGGAACCGATGCAGGAATATATCAACCGCAAGCGCAAGGAAGGGGTTGCCATCAGCCATATGGCGTTGATTTTGGGCGCATTTGTGCGGGTGGTCGCGGAATATCCCGAAATCAACCGTTTTATCATCAATTCCAGAATTTATGCCAGAAAAGAACTGAGCGCTTCAATGGTGGTGCTTCGTGCCGGCAATGCAGACAGCACGATGACCAAGCTGACCTTTGAACCGGAAGATACTATTTTTGAGGTCAATGACCGCATCAACACTTTCGTTACCAGAGAGCGTCAGGAAACCCAGGAAAACGATGTGGATAAACTGATGCATCTTTTGGTGAAATGGCCTTTTGTCACCAGAATTGCGGTCAATGCCCTTTTATGGATGGATAAACACGGACTGATGCCCATGAGTTTGATCAATTCGCTTCCGTTCCACGCTTCGG
>JAFQMB010000039.1 GCA_017421095.1 Oscillospiraceae bacterium | reverse complement strand
AGGGGTGCCGGGGACTTCGGGATCAGGGGTTTCCCCTTCATTACCGCCGCCGCTTTCTTCCCCGGTCAGCGTGTCACCGGCCAAGGAATAAAGATAATCGGCAAAGGCATAGCAAACAGCCTCGCGCAAAACGGTTTCGCCGCTCAATTCGCGGTCGGCTTCCAACACCTGCAAACCAACGTTGGAGCTATAAGCTTCATAAACAGCCTCACGGACATCCTCTTTGGTCAGAAGACCGCTGAAACGGTTCTTGAGGAAATATTCGGCACGCTGCTCATTGGTAAGGGTTTCGACGAAATAAGCTTCGGTAACCTCGCTCAAAGAAGCACCGGTGCCCTTCACCTTGGTGTTGAGATAGAAGGCATCCATATCACCATAGAAATCGTCCATCCCGTAAGCATGATCTGCATCCACACCAAAGCAGTTTTCCAGAATATAAGCAGCCTTCTCGTCGACAGTCCCCTCGGGCACATTACCGTATTCCCGGCTGTAAAGCATCAGGTCGCACAGGTCGCCGGCCCAGCCGCCCAGGTCGCCGGAAGCAACCGAGGAAATATAGGCGATATTCAAGGCGCCATACATATGGCCGAAATCCACCTGGTCGCCGTTGGGCAGGACAAAATCATCCTCCACAATGTTTCTCAAGCAACCGGCACAGGTTCCTTTTGCTGCATCCTGTTCTGCCACATAGTTGACAAAAGCGGTGATCTCTTCACCGGCCAGTGTTTTCCAGTTCCCGTCCAAATAACGTTCCACACCGGTGCGGATATAATTGATCATCAACTGGGAAACATTATAGGTCGTGTTGGTGGATGCAAAGCTGCTTGCATAGCCCTCCAAAACCTGAAGACAACCGAGGAAACTTTCATAATCGGTCACTTCGGGCTCTGCTTCCGTTTCAGCGGCAAAGACCACACCGGAAACGCTCAAAAAAATGCAGAGCGACAGCAAAATTGCCAAAATCCGTTTGCAGGTTTTCATGTTGCAAATTACCTCTTTTTCCTTTATTTTTCAGGCAAACAAACAAACAAATATGTCCACACTCTCTGAAAATTCAGGGTGGATCGCGCATCATCCGCCATCGGCCGTCTCAAACTTTGGTATGACGCTGCAAAAAAATCCTAATCCGGCTCATACTTATGTGATAGTTTTACAGGTACCATTTTATCAAAAAAGCATTAAAAACTCAATATTTTATAAAGAAGTTTTGTATTTTTTAGCAGATCTTACAATTTCAGCCAACCTTTCTTTTCTTTTGTTTACAAACTGATCAAATGTTTGTTGAAACCGCATCATTTTTTGCAAATTTCTTCCATTTATGGCGTTTCATTCCACATCGGGATGGCACAGAAATCCTGCCGTGGGATAATTGTAGCAGGAGGTGAGAGCATGCGGCTGAAGATGATGCGAAAGGAAAAGGGGCTCACACAGACCAGATTGGCCATTGAACTGAACACCAGTCAAAACACCATCAGTCGATATGAGACAGGGGAGCGTGAACCCGGCATCCGGGAACTGATCAAGATTGCAGATTATTTCAACGTATCCATAGACTATCTTTTGGAACGCAGCAACAATCCAAAATTAATTAAATGATTCCCCACATAGAAAACACAAAAAAGGTCGGCGCAAGCCGGCCTTTTTCCCTTTTTCCGGCCTTTTGCTTTGTCTGATTTTTACCGGATAATTATATCTGTATTACAGATATAAGTCAATATCCTGATTTCAGATAAAGCATAATAATGTGGGTGATGATATGCAATTCAAAAATCTGAAAAGCCTGCGGGAAGATAAAGATATCAAACAAAAAGAGATTGCAAAATATTTGAACGTATCGCAAAACACATATTCCCAATATGAAACCGGCGTGATATCACTTACTGCCGAAGTGTTGATCAAATTGGCCGATTATTACGGTGTGAGCATTGATTATCTTCTTGACAGAACAAACAACCCCAAGACACAAAAATGAGCCGCAAATTTGCGGCTCATTTTTCTTTCGTCAAAACAATATGTGTTCGATATAATCGGCAAGATATGCTGTTTCTTAACCGATCCGAACAGGATTGTCATAAACAACGGTGTGCTTTTCGTCCACCGAAAAGGCCCGGTGCCAATGACCCGAATACCAATGAATAAAAGAAACAGTTCGGTCCAGATACTGTTGCAGGCCAAACAGGGACAACGGATCTTCTGCCGGTTCTTTTAGCTGCTCCACATCATATTTATGGGTCAGAATATAATCCACCCGGTGATGGCAGGCAGCGAGGGTTTCATACCCCAGACGGAGTTCCTCGGCATTCGGTTCCTCTCCCGGATACCAAAGGCCCATCTCCTTCCACTTTTCGGAACTTTTACAACCGCCCATCACAAAAAAAGTCTTGTTTTCAATTACAAACAGGTTGCCCCGTTGCAGCCGAACGATTTTCTCTGTCAGCCGATTGACTCTGCCGCCGCACCACATTTCCTCCGGGAAACGGTTCAAAAAGGGATGGTTTTCGTGATTCCCTTCCACCAATGCGATCTGATAATCCAAGGAGAGGAACCATTCTGTGAATGCTTTGTTTTCCTTTGTGTTTTCAAACTGCAACCCCAGATCACCCAAAATGATCAAAAGATCCTCTTTTTCGGCCTGCCGCAAAAACGCTTCCAGCCCGGCCATACTCTCGCCCCCGTGAGGGTCAGCAATCAGATAGATCATCCTCTTCCGCCTTTCTGATCACCCGCAGTTCATTTGCCAGCAGCAACCGAACATAATCGGCCGCCGAACAGATTTCTTCTTGAGAACAGACCCCTGAATTTGCCACATCTTCCATCCGATGGGCATCCGATCCTCCGGTCATGGGCAGCCCATATTCCTCTGCCAAAGCCAATGCCTCGTCGTTATGGTTTTCGCTGCGCGGATTGGCATTTTCCACCTCAACGCCGTCCACAAAATCAAAGGTGGGATAACAGCGATGATTGCGGAAGGGATGCGCCTGCACCACCGTCACACCCTTTTCCTTGGCATAGGGATAAAAAGACTCAATGGTCATAGAAAAGAGATCATCTCTCGCCTTCAAAAATGCTTCGTCTATACCGTATAACAGATAATGATTGCAGGAATTCTCAAACATCAACTCTGCAGAGAGCAGCACTCGAACGGGCAACCCTTCTGATGCTTCTTTCGCCGCACGGTAGCCGGAGAGGAAACAGTCCACCTTTTCTTCCCAAGAACGCTCTCCAAGGATATCAAAATAACCTTGATAAAGGTGATCGGCCACAAAAACGGTGTGATACCCCGCCTCTGTGTATCGCCGGACCATTTCGGCGGCAGAAAGTTTTGCACAAGGGCTGACCTCGGAAACGTGAAGATGGGTCTCTGTTTTGAACATTTTTTGCACCTCACAGCATTGGACGGGATTTATGCAAAGATTATACCACGTCGACAATCGGCGGACAAGATATGGCCCGATAAATTTCCAAAGAGAAATTGATGAAATCGAGAAAAACAAAAAAGAATTTAGTTTCTTTTGGTATAAAACCTCCGTCCTCTTTTGAGGGTGAAATTTTGACTTTGCCGGATAATAACAAGGGTTTTTAAATTTATTTAACCTTTATCCTCTCATACACCCACGGTGCATTTCACATTACAAAGCAATATTTCAACCACCCGTCAGGGTGGATTTTAATTAAAAAAGGACTCCACTTTCGTGAAGTCCTTTTTGGCTCCCCCTGTTGGGCTCGAACCAACGACCCTGCGGTTAACAGCCGCATGCTCT
>JAFQMB010000005.1 GCA_017421095.1 Oscillospiraceae bacterium | reverse complement strand
TGATGCAGATGAGCCGTGGGCAATATGAACTGGTGCGTCGGAAAGAGGCAGATAATCTGCGCCAATCCACCGGGCTGGACCTGGATGTTTTGGATCACGCCTGCGGAAGCAAACGGGACGTGAGAACCCTTTCGGGAGGAGAATCTTTCCAGGCTTCTCTTGCGTTGGCCCTTGGCCTTTCGGATGAGGTGCAAAGTGCCTCAGGCGGGGTGCATCTGGATGCGATGTTTGTGGATGAGGGCTTTGGCTCTTTGGATGAAGAATCCCTCGCTCAGGCCATCTCAGCACTGGGCAGCCTGCAAGAGAGCCACCGCCTGGTGGGGATCATCTCTCATGTAGGAGAACTGAAAAACAAAATCGACAAACAGATTGAGGTGAAAAAGAATAAAAATGGCGGCAGTTTTGTTCGGATTATCTGCTGATTCTTGTCTTTTTCCAAAAAAACTGATAAAAAGTTGTTTTTGATCCTTCTTCGCCAGAAAGCGACACCGCGCCAAGGCTTCGGTGTCGCTTTCTCTTCCCCTCATCTGCACCAGGGGCAAATTTCCATGGCCGCAGACTCCATCTCTTCCAGCATTTTGGTGGCATAATGCTTGATTCGATTTTTGCTTTTTTGGTTCATACTATGGCAGATCACTGCAGCCGCCACACCACCGGCCAGCAAAATCACCCCCACCGCCATGGCAGGCATATTTTTCTTCCCCATTCGATACAAAGAACTCCCTCCTTTTCTTGTTTGGTAAGAGTATTTTGAACATTTTTCGAAAAAATATGAAAAAAAGTCTTGACGAATGAAAAAGAGTCTGTTATATTATCAATAACAGGAATCGTTATCGATAAGGAGGTGGTCCAATGAGGCATTCCAAACAGCGAGATCTGATTGTGGAGGCCATCTGCAAAATGGGCCACCCCACCGCAGAAGAAATTTATACCCATCTGAAAACGGAACATCCGAATTTGAGTTTGGGCACCGTTTATCGCAATCTTCGCCAGTTGGAAGAATACCGTCTTTTGACCAGCATTCCCAAGAAAGACGGTGGCTGCTGTTTCGACCACAACACAAACGAACACGGTCACCTCATCTGCCTGACCTGCGGATCCGTTTTGGATCTGCCGCCGGTTTCTCTTGCCAATTTGGACAAAGAGCTTTTGGCCGGCGGATTTGCCCCCCTACGGCACGATCTTTTGGTTTACGGAACCTGTGCCAAGTGCACTTCTGCCGTTGGGGAAATATCAGCATGAACACGGCTTTGCCGTTCATGATAGAAAAAGAATGAATATGAGAGAGGGAACGAATATGTTGAATCTGAAAGGAACCAAAACCGAAGCCAATCTGCAGGCCGCTTTTGCCGGCGAATCTCAGGCCAGAAACAAATACACCTATTTTGCTTCCAAGGCAAAGAAGGACGGTTATGAACAGATTGCCGAACTTTTCCTGGCCACTGCTGATAACGAAAAAGAGCACGCCAAAATGTGGTTCAAGCTGTTGGGCGGCATCGGCACCACCGCCGAAAACCTGCTCCACGCTGCCGAAGGCGAAAACTATGAATGGACCGATATGTATGACACCTTCGCCAAGGAAGCAAGAGAAGAGGGCTTTGATCACATCGCTGACCTGTTTGAAGGGGTTGCCAAGGTGGAAAAGACTCATGAAGAGCGCTATCGCAAACTGCTGGCCAACGTGGAAGGCAATCTGGTCTTCTCGAAGGATGGCGACGCCATCTGGGAATGCGGCAACTGCGGTCACATTTGTGTGGGCAAAGAAGCTCCTGCCGTCTGCCCCGTCTGCGCACATCCCCGTGCCTATTTCCGTCTGCACGCTGAAAATTATTGATAATCTCGCAACAAACACAGCAGCCCCGCCAAAAGGCGGGGCTGCTCTTTCTTGTAAAGCATTTGAGGGTGCAAAAAAGCAGAGGCGTTTTGCCTCTGCTTCTTTGCGGAGATCAGATCAAGTAAGCCTTGGTAAGTTGCCAATAATTCAACTGATTTTCAATGCGCTCTTTTTCTACTGCACTCACCTTGGAAAGTTTGGCCTTCACTGCCGCAACAGCCGCATCGATCTTCTTTTCGTGGCTGTCGGTGTAAACAACATTGGGGGCCGGGGGAACCCAGACAACCGCCTCGGGAGATTTGCAGGAACCGGCGGCATCGGCAAGGGCCTTATAATAGGCAAACATCTCGTTTGCGGCCGCGCCGTAAAGTTTGTTGCAGGCATCTTTGAGGATATCTTCGCCGGTCAGACTGTCATCCCACATTCCCTTTGCCGCCACATACCAAAGAGGCCAACGCAGAGCGAAACTGGCTTCGTTTTCATGATAGTTAGCAGCCGGGCCGGAGTCATAATAAATGAAATCAACGCCGTTTTTCTTCCAAAGAGCCTGGTCTCGGGTGGCCACATTGCCCTGCACCCAGGGAATATCCGCCCAAACAGCCTTATCCGCTGCGATGCAATACCAGCACCAGATGGACTTGTTTTTCAGCTTGCTCTTGGTGATATATTCTTCGAAATTGTCCTTCCAGGACTGGGTATAGGTGACCTGGTTAACCCAGTTATACCCCTCGTGAATCATCACGCCTTCATCCAGAGGATAAAGCATACTGGTTTCTTTGCAGAACATCACATCAACCATCTCATGGGCTTTGATGCCGCTTACCGGCGGCGTATAGGTAGAATGATAACTCAAAATGGTCAATTTCCGATCGGGATATTTCTTCGCCACCACTTCGGCCACATTATTGGCGAAATAGAGGATCTCGTCGGTGTCGCTGCCCAGTTTGGCGCAGTTATCACACTCACACCAGCCGTGGGTCCAGGCATCGTTTGCGCCGATGGAATAGGACATCCGATCGGGGTTTTTATCGAAATATTCAATGACCTTTTTGCCGATCTCTTTGGCCAAATCCTTGTTGGTATAGCAATACTGCCAATATTGGGGCCGATAGGGATCCCGGCTGCCGTCACAAAGGGCAAACCATTCGGGATGGATGCTGTAATAGGCCTCTCTGGAAACAAGTTGTTCCAATCCGTGGCCCACATGACGGTCCACACCGCCCATATACCAACGTTCCGAGAATTTTTCATAGTTGAACCAAACGCCGGAAATGCGGGTGGTGACCTGGGGGGTGTGATCGATGTTCAAAGATTTCACCGACAAATTGGGAATGCTGGGAACCACCTGCCAAAGTTCGCTGGGGCCATACCAGCCGCAACCCAACTCTTCCAGGAACATATTCACCGCATATTGGGTGCCCTTGAATTCCCCTTCGTCGTTGCCGATCAAGACAATGTAATTATTCACCCGTTTGCAGATGACCCGTTCATTTTCGGGATACCCTTTGGGTTGTTTGATCCCCAGCTTTTCGGTGTACACCGTGGGGCCGACCAGGATATAGTTACCCTCGCTGCGATCTTTGTCATCATATCCGATCTTGATGGCAGTTCCGGTGATCTTTTTCAGATGCTTTTGCAGATCCTCGGCAGCAGTGCGCACCTTATCGGTGGCATCACGGCTGATGATAATACGGGCGATGGCTTCCCCATCTTTCGAGATGACAAAATCGCCACCGGTGGCAGGTTTGCTGTTGTTTTCCTGACTGTTGCCGGTTTGATTGCCGACGGAAGGTTTTTCCGAGGGTTTCTCCCCACCTTCAGATTTTTCTTCCTTTTGGGAAGGGGTTTCACCGGAAGAATCCGACTCGTCTTCATATGAGGGCAGTTCACTGCCAATTTCCGAAGAGAGTTCCGAATTATCCGACTGAGAGGATCCTTCTTCGCCGTCCGGCTGACAGGCAACCCCGGTCATCAGCAAAACCACGGCACAAAAGAGCGCCAAAAGTGCACGGAGAAAATGACTTTTTTTCATCTGTTTCGCCTCCTTAATAAATTGTGTGGCGTTAAAATCGGGATCAGCCTTCCGATGCTTCTTCCGAAGGAAGTTCCGGTGCGGTGGCGCTGTTGGCCTCCTTCACCTTCTGCTCATAGATGGGGGTAAAGTCTGCGATGGCCTGGGGAATGCTCTGGCCCACGCCGATGGCCTGACAAATTTCAAAAGCACCGCCCACGGCAGAGTCATAACTGTTCACGCAGAAGGGCTTTTCGGCCAATTCGGCATAAACCTCCTGATGGGCCTGGGGAATGATCTTATTATATTCCAGATTCTGTTTGGCTTCCCCATCCATCAGCATATCGATCAGTTTGCCGGCGTGATAAGGGGCATCACAGCCGTTGCCCATGGAATATCCGTATGCGGTCATAGGAGCTTTTCCGTCGGGGTTGTTGGGGCCTTTTGCCATGGGAACCACACCGTATTCAAAATCACAAAGGCCATATCCCTTGGCTTCGATGATCTGTTCTTCCACCCATTGGAAGTCGGCCAGCATCGCGGCGTTGCCGTTATAGAAGGTGCTCCAGGGAGAACCGTCCCATCCTTCCCATTTGCTGGTATACCAACCGTCCTGAATGATCTGCAGAGAATGGGCCAGATTGGGGTCGGTGATATTCAAGGTATACTCATATTTCTCGTTCAAACTGACCATACTGGTGGCGTTGGCGCCAAAGAAGATGTAAGGATAATTGCAGGCCAGACCATAGCATTTGCCTTCCGAATCATTCCAGGTCAACTGCTTGGCCACCCGAATGAAGGTGTCAAAATTCCAGTTGCCGGCTTTATAGGTTTCCATCGGGTCTTCGATTCCTTCGTCTGCAAAGATATCCTTGTTATAATAGATCACACAGACAGAGGGGCCGGTGGTGGCCACATGATAGTTTCCGTTATAGCAAAAGACCTCGTTCATGGTGGTCATATGCAGATTGGGGCTTTCCATGTCGATATAATCCTGAAGCGGCTGGTTGAGTCCCTGCAGGGCATACATGGGGTTGTTGTTGGCACTGTCCTGGAACACATCGATGGGAGAACCGGAGGCGGCCGCCGCACGCAATTTGGTATACCAGTTTTCAATGCTGGCCGAAATGCGTTCCAGTTTCACATCCGGATAGGTCTCTTCAAAGGATTTGAGCACCTTGTTTTCCATCAACTCGGCATCGTTATAATCAAAAACCGGCAGCATAAAAGAAACCGTCTTTCCCTTTTCGGCGGCAAGACCGCCCTCTTTATCCGCGCCGGAATTTTCTTCTCCGCCGCCGACACAGGAAGCCAAGGTCAGTATCATCGCCAAGCAAAGCAACATAACCAATATGCGTTTCATCTGCAAATCTCTCCTTTATGATCCGTTTTTCTATCTATTTCAAAACAGCTTTTTGCTGTTATGATCGGCAAATTTATCCCACAATGCCGCTGCGTTCGGCGCCTTCAATAAAGTTTCTTTGCACCAACACATAAAACAGCACAATGGGCAAAATGGAAAGCAGACAACCACAGGCCAGTGCCGGCTCCCGAAGAAGCAAAAGATCCTGTCCCGAAATGCCTGCCACCCCCTGCACCGCCTGACTGGTGCTTCCCAAAAGGGAACGCAGATTGGTCAGGTTGACAGAGAGAGGAAATTCTGTTTGGAAAAAGATTCCCGTCAAAGTAAAATCGTTCCAATAAAAGACCACAGAAAAAACCAACACCGTGGCCGCCAAACTGCGGGCGTTGGGCAGCATCACCGAAAGAAAGGTGCGCACCGGGCCGCAGCCGTCAATCATGGCAGCCTCTTCCAACTCCATTGGAATACCCCGGAAGAACTGCCGGACAATGAACACACAGAGCCCGGAACGGATGCCCATTCCAAAGATGGCCTGAAGCCAGAAAAGAGCCGGCTGATCCAACAAATTGGTCACCAGTTGTTTGCCGGTGAAAAGGCCCGCCAGACTGCCGATGCCAAACCAATCAAAATGCTTCATATTCACATAAAGGGGAATGATATAGGTTTGGGCCGGCACAATAATGGTGAAGAGCAGCAGTCCGAACATCAGACCACGTCCGAAAAATTTTGCCCTGGAAAACCCATAGCCCGCCAAAAAGGTGGCCGCCAACTGGAAAAGCACCGAAGGGATGAGCACCAGAAGGGTTTTGGAAAGGGAGTTCCAATAATCCAGCGTTTCCATTGCAATCTCAAAGGGGACGAGAGAAAAATCTCTCGGCAGCCAAACCACCGAAGGGTTATAAAGATCGCTGACACTGCGAAAACCGTAAGAAAGGATATAAAGCACCGGATAGAGCATCACAAAACAAAGGCCTGTCAGCAATACCGCCTTAAAAAGGCCGCCGGTCACCTTTTTTGCCATCCTTGCCAGGCGCAACTGCTGCACCTCGCCAAGGGGGAATTTTTTGTTTGTCATGGGGCAGGCCTCCTTTCTTCGGGTTCTTGTCCGTGGGGCGGTTTCCCGCCCCACGGTTTTTTCTTTGATTACCGGTCTACCCGGCAGGAAAAGATTTGTTTAGTCCTTCTTCTTGCAGCAGAGTGCAGCAGCGGCGGAAGCAAGCAAAGCGGTCAAAAGAGCAGCGCTGCCGGTCACACCGGTGTCAGGAGAAGGCTCGGAAGAAGGTTCTTCTTCGATGACAGAGGAAGATTCCTCCTCGACGACAGAAGAAGATTCCTCCTCAGGAGTAGAGGAAGATTCGTCCTCGGGAGTAGAGGAAGACTCATCCTCGGGTGCGGAAGAAGATTCTTCTTCGGGAACGAAGGGCACATAT
>JAFQMB010000038.1 GCA_017421095.1 Oscillospiraceae bacterium | reverse complement strand
TCTGAACGATCTGGCTCCCATCGAAGCCGGTATCATGTGCACCATCCACGCCTACACCGGCGACCAGATGATTCTGGACGGTCCTCAGCGTAAGGGCGACCTCCGTCGTTCCCGCGCCGGCGCCATCAACATCGTTCCCAACTCCACCGGTGCTGCCAAGGCTATCGGCCTGGTTATCCCCGAGTTGAACGGCAAGCTGATCGGTGCTGCTCAGCGTATCCCCACTCCCACCGGCTCCACCACCATGCTGAACGCTGTTGTGGCCAAGGAAGTCACTGTGGATGAAATCAACGCCGCTATGAAGGCTGCCGCCACCGAATCTTACGGTTACACCGAGGATGAGATCGTCTCTTCCGACATCGTCGGCATGACCTTCGGTTCTCTGTTCGATGCCACCCAGACTATGATCAACAAACTGCCCGATGGCAAGACCCAGGTCCAGGTCGTTTCTTGGTATGACAACGAGAACTCCTATGTTTCTCAGATGGTTCGCACCATCAAGCACTTCTCCACTCTTCTGTAAGAACTGAGTATCAGAGAACAGATAAGCCGCCGCTCATTTTTGAGCGGCGGCTTTTTTATTTTTGTGGCGTTGTAGTAAAGATATCCCGCTCTCCTTCTGAACTCTCACCCTCGACCTTGGTCGATTGCTCTTTCCGGAGGGAGAGCCTTTTTTGGGGTCTTACAAATAAAGCCTCTCCCTTTGAGATGAGGCGAAACGCGAAGCGTAGCGGAGAGGGAGTAGAGTGGAGCGGGCAAGGTAAAGTATTTTTCCTCCGGTTCTTGCAAACAAAAACCCCCCGTGGTATACTCAAAGAAAATGCGAGGTGACGCAAATGTCTTTTACTGATTGCGATATCCACATTCACACCAATCTTTCTCTTTGTGCCAGAAGTGAGGCCACGCCGGAGGCATATATTCAGACAGCCAAGAGCGCAAACCTCAAACTCATCGGCTTTGCCAACCACTATTGGGATGAGCGCGTCCCCGGGCCCAACGGTTTTTATGAGCCCCAGGATACTGCCCACGTTTTGAAACTGAAAGAAAACTGGGAAACGCTGGAGGAACTGGCCGGGTCGGAGTTGAAGCTTCTTTTTGGTTGTGAAACGGAATTTGCCCACGGAGATCTTGGCATCACCGAGGAACGGGCAACCTTGTTTGATTATGTTTTGGTTCCCCATTCCCACACCCATATGCGGGGTTTTGTTTTGCCTGAAGGGGAAGAATCCCCCGAAAAGCATGCCGCATATCTTGTCCGCAGTTTTTTGGCTCTGGCTTCCCATCCCATGGCAAAAAGATGGATTACCGGTATTGTTCATCCCTTTTATCCCTGCGGCACCTATGGGGATGAGGTGACAAAAATCTTCCAAAACATTTCCGATGCTGCCTTTTCGGAAGCGGCCGCTGCCGCCAAGGAAAATGACATCGCCATCGAACTGAATGCCTCTTCTTTCACCCAGGTTCCCCCTGCCGCATTGGAAGAATACCATCGCTTCTTTGCCGCCTGCCAAAAGGCCGGTTGCAAATTTTTTGCCGGAAGCGATCTCCATCAGCCCGTCTTTTCTCCCAACTCCTCTTCCTTCTTCTGGCTGGAACGGGTGGCGGATGCCTGGGGCATCGAAAACCGACTCACCCCGGAAGAACTTTGGGGCGGAAGAGTGAAAGCCCGCTGAATTTTCTGCCCGCTTCTTTTTATGATAACCACAAAGAGCCCCCGCAACTGCGAGGGCTCTTTTTCTGTTTTCACTTTTTTTACCAAAGGCCTAAAATCTGATAGCAGAAAATCCAAAGAAGCGGCTGTTTTCCGATTTCCTTTCGCAGGTCATCAAAAATTGTCTGCAGCTGCGAAAGTTCCGTTTCCGAGATGATATGCCTGCTGAACCGGGCCTTGTTCGCCAGGAAGGTGGCCGCCTCAGGGACCTCTTTTTTCAGCAAACGGCAAAGGACCCAAATTCCTTGATAACGGAGTTCTGCTTTGCGGTTGCTTTTTGCCGCCGCATATCTTGCCAAACGGATCGATGCAACCAAACGCCCAAGGCCAAAAAGAATTAAACCGAAAGCCAAAATCACCATCGGCAGACCCACCCAGGCAGGAATGGAGAGCGGTTCTTTTTCAGGGTTATCGGGCTCTTCTTTCGGCGCTTCGCTGCTTTCCTCTTCGGGCAGAGAACTTTCCTCTTCCCAAACAGAAGATTCTTCCTCTTCGGGCAGAGAGCTTTCCTCTTCAGACGGTTCTTCCGGCAGGTGGTTTTCGTTCCGCTCTGCGGCAGGGGTGGGATCCAGCATCAGCCACCCGATGGTCGGCACCCAGTATTCCACCCAGGCGTGGGCATCCGACATATAAACCGTCCTGCTGCCAACGCCGCCTTCGGTCAGATACCCACTCACATAACGGGCAGGAATTCCGGCCGCCCGAAGCAGTGCAGCACAGCTGCTGGCAAAATGGACACAATAGCCCTTTTCCCCTTCTTCCAGAAACCAGACGGCAAAATCCTCTGCCTCCCTTGGCATCCGATCGGCTTCGCGCAGAGAATATTCGGCAGAAGATCGCACCAGATTCCCGATCTCCTCTGCCAGACCAACATATTCCAAACTGAACGAACCGCTGTTTACCGGTTGTATCCCGTTTTTGTTCAAAAACCCTTGCAGTTTTTCTTTGGAGGTGCTGTTCATCTCTAAAAACACCGCCATAGAATCGGGGACTTCGCCAACAAACACATTTTCAAAGTTTACCTGGTTTTCCGCCGAAGTAAAAACAGAAAAGGTGTATTCCTTTTTCATAGCGGTGTTTTCCACCCTGCCGCGGTGGAGAGAAAGTTCCTCGCCCGGAGAATAGGGAAAATATCGAATTTTATGTGGCACATTGGTGACAATCCGCCCCTGACCCAAATAGTCGCCGGACCAAAAGTCACCGTCATTCGGCCAGTATCCCACCGA
>JAFQMB010000037.1 GCA_017421095.1 Oscillospiraceae bacterium | reverse complement strand
TGCGGTGATTGCCTGCTGGCTACCACCGACTATGGCCTGCCGGTGACCGCTTTTGTGGGGAAAGGGCGGGTGTTTGGCGCCCAATTCCATCCCGAAAAAAGCGGCGAAGCAGGGCTTGCTCTTTTGAAACGGTTTGCAAACTGGAACGAATAAAGAAAGGAAACGGAATATGAAGATCTTTCCTGCCATCGACCTCATCGGCGGTCAGGCGGTTCGTCTGACCAAGGGGGATTATGACCGGGTGAAAATTTATGACCCCGATCCGGTAAAACGGGCCCTCTTTTTTGCAAAAGAGGGGGCAAAAAATCTGCATCTGGTGGATCTGGATGGGGCACGAACCGGCGAAATGCCCAATGCGTCGCTGATTGCCAAAATCTGCAAAGAAAGCGGGATGTTTGTGGAGGTTGGCGGCGGCATCCGAAGCAAAGAGAGAATCGAAGGCTATCTGAACGCGGGGGTCGGCCGCTGTATTTTGGGAACGGCCGCCATCGAAGACCCCGTCTTTGCCGAAGAGATGATCCGGCAGTATGGGGATCGGGTGACAATCGGGATCGACACCAAAGGCGGAAAGATTGCAACAAGAGGCTGGATGGAAGATTCCGGATTAAACGGCATCGAATTTTGCGAAAGAATGCAAAAGGCGGGCCTTTCCTCTGTGATCTGGACAGATATTGAAAAAGACGGGATGCTTTCGGGCTGTAATATGAGCCTTTATGAAGCGCTTTGCAGCCGGCTCTCGCTGCAAATCATCGCCAGCGGCGGTGTGACCGGAAAAGAGGAGATCCTTGCGCTGAAAAAGGCAGGCTGTGGCGGCGCCATTTTGGGCAAGGCGTTATATGAGGGGGTTATCACCCTGAAAGAGGCCCTTGCGGCCGGAGGAGAGGACTGAGAGGCGCGTGTTGACCAAACGAATCATCCCTTGTCTGGATGTGAAAAACGGACGGGTGGTGAAGGGTGTAAATTTCGAAGGGCTGCAGGATGTGGCAGACCCGGTGGCTTTGGCGGATTATTATAGCCGAAGCGGTGCCGATGAACTGGTGTTTTATGATATCACCGCCAGCGCAGAGGGGCGCAGCCTGTTCACCGATTGTTTGCAAAAGGTGGCAGGGAGTATTTTCATCCCGTTGACGGTGGGCGGCAGCATCAATCAGGTTTCGGATTTTGAACGGGTTCTTGCCAGCGGCGCAGATAAGGTGAGCGTCAATTCCGGGGCGCTGCGCAACAAATATTTGATCAAGGAAGCGGCCCAAAAATATGGCAGTCAGTGTGTGGTGCTTTCGGCAGATGTGAAATGGACCGGAAAAAACTGGACGGTCTTTGCCAAAGGCGGAAGAGAAGACACCGGCAGAGATGCCATTGAATGGATTAGAGAAGGGGTTGATCTGGGGGCCGGCGAGGTGGTGGTCAACAGCATCGACACAGACGGGGTCCGAAAAGGGTTTGATCTGAACCTGTTGCAGGCGGTTTGCGCGGTGGTTTCGGTGCCGGTGATTGCCAGCGGCGGCGCCGGATGCAAAGAGGATTTTCTGACCCTGTTTGAAACGGTTCCTTCTGTGGATGCGGGGCTTGCGGCCTCCATCTTCCATAAAAAAGAGGTTCAGATGCACGAGTTGAAAGAATATTTGGCCCAAAACGGTGTGCCCATGCGGCTTTGATAACCAAAGGAGGAAAAGAGATGAAGATCGAAGAATTGAAATTTGATCAAAAGGGATTGATTCCCTGTGTGGTCCAGGATTTTGTCACCCGTGAGGTGCTCACCCTGGCTTATATGAACAAAGAAAGCCTTGAAATCACCATGAAAGAGGGCTACACCTGCTTTTATTCCCGTTCTCGCAACAGCTTGTGGAGAAAGGGCGAAACCAGCGGCAACCGTCAGCGGGTGATCCGCATCACCGCCGATTGTGATCAAGACGCCCTGGTCTGTTTGGTAATGAAGGACGGCCCTGCCTGCCACACCGGAAAAGAGAGTTGTTTCTTTGAGGAATTTTTTGTGGGCGCAGAGGGGGAACCCTTCTCTTTGCAGGGACTTTATGAACTGCTTGTGGGCAGAAAGGAAACCCCAAAAGAAGGCTCCTATACCTCTTATCTCTTTGCCAAGGGCAGCGAAAAGATCCTGAAAAAGGTGGGCGAGGAATCCACTGAGGTGGTAGTAGCCGCTATGAAACAGGATAAAGATGAGGTGATTTTCGAAATCTCTGACCTTTGTTATCACATTTTGGTGTTGATGGTGCAGATGGGCATTACCCCCGACGAGGTGAAAAAAGAGTTGGCCGGCCGCCATGTGGTGGATCATAAGGTTAAGCAGGAGACGATGAAATAAAATATTTTCCAAAAACCCCGTTCTTTCCCGAGTTTTTCTGCAAAAAATCTTGCATTTTTCAAACGGGTGTGCTATGATAGTCTTCGTATCCGAAAACCAGCAAAGACGGAGGTGGAACAGATGGATGCAATTTCGATCGTCTGTGGCATTGTTTTGATCATTACCAGCGTTCTCTTGATCATCAGCGTGATGATGCAGGAAGGAAAGGGTAAGGGAATGAACGCCCTGACCGGTGGCGATTCTTATTATGAAAACAACGAAACCAGAACCAAGGAAAAGACTTTGTATAACATTTCCAAGATCCTGGTGGCGCTTTTCTTTGTCTTTTCTCTCGTGGCCACCATTGTGCTTGCTCTGGTGAAATAAGATCCGATCAAAAGCAACATGTAAAGGACCTGTGCAGTTTTCTGTGCAGGTCTTTTTTCTTGCCTTCCCCCTTTCTCCTTGACAAAAGAGCAGAGATACTTTACAATAGAAAAGTGAAAATATGTCCGGCTTTTTTCGGCTGGGAAACAAATAAAACGGAATGGGAGTGCTGTCAGGGTGTTTGAAATTTTCAAAGAACATCATCATCGGACCAAACAGATTTTGCTTTTGGCCCGCACCGAGCTCCTGAAAACCTATAAAGGCGCTTTTTTGGGCACCGGTTGGGCGGTGGTGAAGCCGGTATTCACCCTGTTTGTTTATTGGTTTGCCTTTGAGATCGGCTTCCGTGCCGGCGGCACTGTTGGGGATGTGCCCCGCTTTATGTTTATGCTGACCGGTTATGTCCCCTGGTATTTCATGCAGGATGCCATTTTGTTCGGTGCCCGAAGCATTCGGGCCAACCGGCAGTTTGTCATTAAAATGGCCTTCCCCGTTTCCACCATTATGACCTTTGTTTTGCTTTCAAAACTCTTTGTGCATCTGGGGTTGATGGTTCCGACACTGGCCTATGTGTTCATCGCCGGCTATCTGCCCACGCTGCACAGTCTGCAGTTCTTCCTGTTTATGCCCTTGATGTTTATCTTTTTCCTGATGCTCTCCTGGTCCACCGCCCCCATGAGCGCCTTTAGTCTGGACTTTGAGAATTTTATCAACTCGCTGATGACCGGCCTTTTCTGGCTTTCGGGTGTGATGTGGGATGCCGGCGCGGTGGGCGGTCGGATTATGCCCTGGATTATGCGGCTCAACCCCATCAACTTCCTGGTGGACGGATACCGTTGTGCCTTTGTTTATCATCAATGGTTCTGGGAACGGCCCTATGGGGTGGCCTCTGCCCTGATCTTCCTTGGCGAGATGATTTTGGTTGCTGCCCTTGGTATGTTCAACTATAACAGACTGCGCAAGCGTCTGCCCGACGTGCTTTGATTTTCCCGTGGCGGGATATTGTTTCATTTGTGTGAGGAGGAGCGTTTATGCTTGAGGCGCAAAAAAGCCCCTGCAGATCTGATGAACCGGTGATCGTTTTTAAAAACGTTTCCAAGGTTTATACCTTGTATCGCAACAACAAAGAGCAGTTTTTGGCGCTCTTTCATCAATCCAAAAAGCTGCGCAAACACAGAGCATTGGATCACGTTTCCCTGGAAATCTATCCCGGTGAAAGTGTGGGCATTGTGGGCAACAACGGTGCCGGCAAATCAACCCTGTTGAAGATGATTACCGGCGTGACCTTCCCCACCGGCGGCGAGGTGAATGTGCGGGGCAGAGTTTCGGCCCTTTTGGAATTGACTGCCGGATTTTCCACCGAACTGACCGGCCGGGAGAATATTTATCTCAAGGGCTATCTTTTGGGTTTGAATGAAGATCAAATCAAAGAGATCGAGGCGGACGTGGTTGCCTTTGCGGAACTGGAAGATTATATCGACCAGCCGGTGCGCACCTATTCCAGCGGTATGAAAATGCGCCTGGGTTTTGCCATCAATATCAATACCAACCCCGAAATTTTGGTGATCGACGAGGCTCTCAGCGTGGGGGACGCCACCTTCCAGAGAAAGTGCAACGCCAAAATCCGGGAACTGATCAAAGGCGGCGTGACGGTGATCTTCGTCAGCCATGCAGCCGGTGCGGTGAAGGATATCTGCACCAGAGCCATTTATCTGAAACGCGGCCGTAAGATTTATGACGGCAATGTGGATGAGGCGGTTGCCCTTCACGGTGCCACAAAATAACCGTTTTTTCTTGCCAGCCATCCGAAAACCGGGTGGCTGGTTCTTTTTTTCTGAAAAAGAAAAGAAAAGTGACTGAAAATAAGAAGTTCCTTTCAAAATTCTCTTGCCAGTCGCCAAGGAATTTGATATAATCCGGGTATAAGTGGAAATGTTGGCTCTGTGAGATTCAGAGCATCAAAACAAAGAGCGATAAAGGAGAAATGAACATGAAAAAGAATGCATTGGTTGCCCAGAGCGGCGGCCCCACCGTTGTAATCAACGCTTCTTTGGCCGGTGTTGTGGACGCCTGCTTGAAGAGCGACGAGGTTGGCGTGGTTTATGGTGGCTGTAACGGGATCGAAGGAATTCTGAACCATCAGATCATCGATCTGGGCGCCCAGGTTTCCACCGACGAATTGATCAATCAGCTGAAGCTGACCCCTTCCATGGCTTTGGGCTCCTGCCGTTATAAGCTGCCCAAGGAAGCAGATCACCCCGAAGTGTATGAACAGATCCGCAATATTCTGGATGCTCTGAACGTGGGTTATTTCTTCTATATCGGCGGCAACGATTCCATGGACACCGCTGCCAAACTTGGCGAATATTTTGCCAGAAAGGGCTCTGACATCCGTGCCATCGGTGTGCCCAAGACCATCGATGATGACCTGGCTGTGACCGACCATACCCCCGGCTATGGTTCTGCCGCCAAGTATATCGCCACCAGCGTTTATGAAGTGCTGCGTGATGTTCGTTCCTCCAACTTCAAGACCGTTTTGGTTTTGGAAATCATGGGTCGTGACGCCGGTTTCCTGACCGCTGCTGCCGCTATGCCCCGCTTCACTGGCGATGTGGCTCCCCATTTGATTTATCTGCCTGAAAACGATTTCGTGATGGCTGAATTCCTGGAAGATGTGGAAGAACTGCTCAAGACCGAAAAGCAGGTGGTGGTTGCCGTTTCCGAAGGCATCCATTTTGCCGACGGCCGTTATGTCTGCGAGGGTGAAGATCCCAGCAAGCAGGAGGTTGACTCCTTCGGCCACAAGCAGCTTTCCGGCACCGCCAGCTATCTGGCCCAGGTTTGTAAAGAAAAGTTCGGTGTCCGTGTCCGCAGCATCGAATATGGCGCTTTGCAGCGTTGTGCCGCCCATTGCAACTCCAAGGTTGACGTGGATGAGGCGTTTGAGATCGGCCATGTGGCTGTGAAGGCCGCTTTGGAAGGCGAAACCTGCAAGTTCGTCTGCGTGACCCGCGTTTCCAACAATCCTTACACCGTGGAATACTCTTTGATCGACACCAAGCTGGTTGCCAACGCCGAAAAGAAGGCACCTGCCAGCTGGTTCAACGAAAGAAAGAACGGCCTGACCCAGGAGGCTGCCGATTATATCCTGCCTCTGATCCAGGGGAACATTCCTCTGCCCGAAAAGAACGGTCTGCCTGATTTCATCAAGCTGAACCTGACCGACTATGTGACCGTCGGCTGACATCCATTCTTTCCCTCTCCTTTTTATGCAAAATGGGGCAACAGATCGGCAAAATAAGCAGGTCGATTCCCTTGGAAGGAGAAGCAGATGATGCCGGATTACCGCAAACTTTATTTTCAGCTTTTTGGCGCTGTCAGCGATGCAATCGCGTTGCTTCAACAGGCGCAGATTCAAAGTGAAGAGGAATATCTGGCCAAAGAAAAGGCGGATCTCCTTTCTTTTTCAAATAAAAAGGAAGAAACAGAAGATCTGATACCGAGAGAATAAAAAAGAGAAAGACCACCCTCGATGGGGTGGTCTTTTTTGTATCTTTTCGAAAATCAAAGGGAAAATTTGGCCAAAGAGAGGGTGAAATCGCGCTCTTTTTGGATGAAAAACCGGGCATTCTCTGCAACAAGGGCGCCTTTTTCCAACGAGAGTCGGGCCAGATCCTCTTTGGACAAAGGAAGGCCGCAGCCGAGGAGTTTGGAATAGGCTTCCAAACAGGTCCAAAGTCCGTGGGCATCGGAAAAGGCGGCATTTTTTGCCCGGGGAACCATTCTGTAAAAGGCCTTGCCGGGATCCCGACAGGCGAGAAGAAGATCCAACCCCACCGGATGGGCGGAAAGAACGGCAGCGGCAAAGGGGCCGTCGTGGCTGATGGAGCAAAAGCCCAGTTCTTTCGGCAAGGAGATCTGACCGGAAGATTCTTTTGTCAGAATGCGGTCTGTTTGAAGAGAGGGGAAGGCTTCCTGCAGCAAAAGAAGAAGCGCACACCGCCCCAAAAG
>JAFQMB010000036.1 GCA_017421095.1 Oscillospiraceae bacterium | reverse complement strand
AGAGCGCCAGCATACAAATCATACGCCGTTCGGGGCCCATATTCTGAAAGATCTTTTTACCCTTGAAGAGATCGCTGACCATCACGAAAAATTCCTTGATCAGCGCCCAGATGGTCTTGCGGAAGGCGATAAAAACGGCAACAAGGGTGCCGAAATGGAGCATCACCGTCATAAAGGTGGAACTGCCGCTTTCGGTGAACAACTCCTGATAAACGGCCAGGTGCCCGGAGGAGGAGACGGGAAGAAATTCCGTCAATCCCTGCAAAATTCCCTGCCAAACAGCATCCAGAAAGCTCATATAAAAACCCTCCCTATGTGATAATAAAATCATGATATGTAATTCGCCCGAAGGCGAAGGAAAACCTGTTTTATACCTCGTCTGCCATTTCTTCCAGCGCCAAAATAGCGTCGGAAAGGCTGCCGATCCGGTCGATGAGCCCGACTCTGACCGCCTCTTCGCCTGAAAGTTCGGTGCCCATATCCAAAACCAACTGGTCGTTGTTGAGCATCAGGGCAGAGAAGGCATCGGCTGTGATGCGGGCATGGCGCACCACAAAATCGGTGATCCGCTTTTGGATGGCTTCAAAGTTCTGCATGGTTTTTTCCACCCCAAGAAGCAGCCCGTTCATTCGCACCGGATGGACGGTCATGGTGGCGCTGGGGGCGATAAAACTTTTTCGTGCGCTGACCGCCAAAGGCACGCCGATGGAATGGCCGCCTCCCAAAACAAGGGAAACGGTTGGGGTTTTCATCCCCGAGATCAGTTCGGCCAAAGCCAGCCCGGCCTCCACATCGCCGCCGACGGTGTTGAGCAGAATCAAAAGGCCTTTGGCACTTTCATCCTGTTCGATCTTCACCAGTTGGGGGATGATCTGTTCGTATTTGGTGGTTTTGGCGTTCCCTTCGGAAAGATAGTGCCCTTCAATCTGCCCCACCACCGTAAGGCAGTGAATGTTCTTTCCGCTGCCGGCAGAAATAACGCTGGCCTTTCCGCCGGGGATTTCAGATAAAAGATCGGTTTTTTCTTCCTTGGAATCGAATTCCTTTTGCAACACCTGTAACTGCATCAAACATCGCTCCTTTTTCTTGCTAGACTATCCGAAAAAGGAGAGGAATATGCATTTTCTGTTCAACGGCGGCGTATTTTGCGGTTTTTTTGGCGATTTTTGGCTCGAATCATCAGCAAAAGGACAAATAAAATCAAAAGGCAGGCCATCCCCAAAAGCAGTCCGTGGAGCAAATCCGACGCAAAAAAGGCACGCATTTTCACCCCAAATTCATCCAGTTCCACCGATTCGGCCGCCCGAAGGGGCACAGATGCCACCACACGCCCCTGATAAGAGAACTGCAATTCTCCAACCGTTTGGCCTTTGTTTACCGGGGCGGTCAGGGATTGGGCAGAGAGGGTGACGCTTTGGGTCAGATCGGAGAAGATCACATTCTTGGGCAACAGAGGAGAAATTTCGTCCGTCACTGTTACCGCAACCTCCTCCTTTCCCTTGCCGTCCAAAACAGGAAGGGTGATGGGAGTTTGGAGGGTGGGAAGGAAAGAGTCGGAAGCGAAATTTGCTTTTGCCCATTCGAAAAGGGTTTTGGCATCGGCCAGCGCCGCATTGCCGGGCAGAGTGTTTCCGTATGTATCGGTGAAGTCGGAGCCCATCACCACTGCCAAAAGAAGCATATCTTTTGTTTCGCAAAGGGCGATGATACAGCGGCCGGCGGCATAGGTGGTGCCTGTTTTGATCCCTTTTACTCCTTCGGTGTAATATTCCGAATCGGGGTTCATCAGCTTGTTGGTGGAATAGATGGTGCGGGATGCGTGAAAGTTAGTTTCGGGCAGGGTGTGGGAAGTGAGGGAGACCAGATCCAGAAAAGCTTCGTTTTTGATGGCTTCTCTGGTGATGAGAAACAGATCCCGGGCGGTGGTCATATGCCCGTCTTCATCCAGACCGTGGGGGTTGACAAAGTTGGTGTTTTGCGCCCCCAGTTCTTTTGCCCGCTGATTCATTTTAGAAATAAAGGCATCCCGGTCGCCGTTTGTGACCAAAAGGCTGATGGCCGAGGCGGCCTCGTTGGCGCTGGGCAGGGCGGCACAGGCCAAAAGATCGAAAAAGGGCATCCGTTCTCCCGAAGCCAAATCTGCGTTGGAAATGTTGATGCCGATAAATTCCTGCCAAAGACCGGAGGGCAGCGTGACGGTATCCTGAAGGGGAATATCCGATTCCAGCGCCAGAAGAATGGTCATGATCTTGGTCAGACTGGCAGGGGCGGCAGGCGTGTCTGCCTCTTTTTCATAAAGGATGGTATCGGAATTGAGGTCCACCAGCAGAATATGTTCGGCCGAAAGATTCCCGGGGCCTTTGACTCCCATCTCTTCGGCAGCCGCAGCCGTGAAAGAAAAGGGTTGCAGCAGCAAAAGAAGGATCAGAAGCAACAAAAGCGGTTTGAAAGATCGGTTGCGGTGCATAGAAAAAAGCTCCTTCGGCAAATAATGAGAAATCAGAAAAATTTCAGCCCGTTGACGGTGAGAACGAAGGTTTGCCCCAAAGAGGCGGCTGCCACCTGGCAAAGATTCATCCGATCCATAAAAATGCGGAAATAATCCGCCACCGGACAAAGGTTGTCATCCAGCTCGATTTTCAGATGAATCTTGTTATCCCGAAGGGTGAGCGAGGCTTCGGTCACGGCATAGTTAACTCGATCGTGAATGTCGAAGGCCACAGGCGTGTGACGCACTCTGGAACGGCGGACGTCGGTTTTGTCTGCCAACACCAGGGCGGCGGCCACCGGAGAGGTGGGCGTGGAAGCCGATTCGTCGTGATTGCCGATGGCGTTGACCACAATTGCCACCTCGACAGGATCCATCCCTCTTTCACTCAAAAGGTGAAAGGCCATCAAGGCGCCGCTTTGGGCGTGTTCCTTGCGGTTAATCACATTGCCGATATCGTGCAGATAGCCTGCGATTTTGGCCAGTTCGACGGTTCGTTCATCAAAAGAAAGGTGCGTGAGGATGTCTGCCGCCGTTTCGGCACATTTGACCACATGGGCAAAGGAATGCTCGGTATAACCGATGGCAAAGAGTGTCTCGTCTGCTTTTTGAATATAGGCGCGAATCTCCGGATCCTGTTTTAATTGTTCAAAGGTGACTTTGGGCTGCGGGGAAGACATTAAAACCCCTCCTTTCTTTTGGGCCGGAAAGAGAGAAGATCTCCTGACGGCTGATACAGAATTAGTATAGCATAAAAACAGAGAAACATCAAACATTTTTGTGGGAAAAGCACACAAAAATCAGCAGGTTCTGTCACACAAATGACACAGAAAGCCGATTGACAAAAAACTGTTTGCGGCATTATAATAAGGCCATGAAAAGTCAGAGGCAACGCCTCTTTATTGAACCGGAAAAAAAGGAGTGTTTTGTGATGAAAATTCTTGTGACCGGCGGCACCGGCTTTATCGGCTCTCACGCTTGTGTGGAACTGCTTGAGGGTGGCTATGATGTGGTGATTGTTGACAACCTTTGCAATTCCAAAAAAGAGGTTTGCGACAAAATTTCTTCCATTACCGGCAAAGAGGTGACCTTTTACGAGGCGGATGTTTGCGACGAAAAGGCTATGGAAGCGATTTTTTCCGCCCACAAAATCGATGCTGTGATCCATTTTGCCGGTTTGAAGGCGGTGGGCGAGAGTGTGGCAAAGCCGCTGGAATATTATGAAAACAATCTGCAATCCACCCTGGTTTTGTGTGATACCATGCGCCGCCACGGCTGCAAGAAGATTGTCTTCTCTTCTTCCGCCACTGTTTACGGTGTGCCTGAAACCATCCCCTGCCCGGAAGAGGCTCCTCTTTCCACCACCAACCCCTATGGCACCACCAAACTCTTTATCGAACGGATTCTTTCGGATCTGGCTTTTTCGGATAAAGAATGGAGCGTGGCGCTGCTTCGGTATTTCAATCCCATCGGAGCCCACGAAAGCGGTCTTCTGGGTGAAAATCCCAACGGCATTCCCAATAATCTGATGCCCTATATTGCCATGGTGGCGGCCGGGAAGTTGGAAAAGGTTCATGTCTTCGGTAATGATTATGACACCCCCGACGGCACCGGTGTGCGGGATTATATCCATGTGGTGGACCTGGCAAAAGGCCATGTGAAGGCTATTGAATATGTGATGAAAAATCAGGGGGTCGAACCCTTCAATCTGGGCACCGGCATTGGATACAGTGTGTTGGATTTGATTTCCACCTTCTCTCGGGTGAACGAAATCGAGGTGCCTTATGTGATCGACGGCCGCCGCCCCGGAGATGTGGCCGCCAACTATGCGGATGTGACCAAGAGCCGGGAAAAACTGGGTTGGCAGGCAAAATTTGATCTGGAACGGATGTGCAAAGATTCCTGGCATTTTGCAAAGGATAATTTTTGATTGCGACTTCATCGGCCTTGATTTTCACAGAAAATAAGACGGCTTTAACAGACGGTTTTTGAAGAAAGGATAATATCATGCGTGTTTTGATCCTCAGTGCCACCGCAGGACAGGGGCATCACGCCACGGCACAGGCCATTTCTGCTGTGATGCGGGAACGGGGAGATGTGGTCAGTATTCTGGATGTGTTTGCCTATATTTCCCCTGCGCTGCGGGATGTGATCGATAAGGGATATCGGTTTTCCACCAAACTGGCACCCAAGGTGTTTGGATCGGTTTACGGCCAATTGGATAAAAAAACAGAACCGGCAGGCAAGATTTCGCCTACCCATGTGGCAAGCCAGATTTTGATGCGGGAACTGGAAGGGTATATCCGCAATTATAATGCCGATGTGATCATCAGCGTTCACCCCTTTAACTCGGTGATTTTGAACACCATGGTGGCAAAGAGGGTGACAGGCGCCATCACGGTGGGGGTTATCACCGATTTCACCGTCCATCCCCTTTGGCAGGACACCGGGCTTTTGGATTATTTTGTCACCGTGGATCGGATGTTGGCACCCCAGATGCGAAAAAAGGGCATTTCCACTGCAAAAATGCTGCCCATCGGTATCCCGGTGCATCCCAAATTCTTCCGTTCTGTTCCCAAAGAGGAAGCAAGAGAAAAACTGGGCCTGGACCCGAACAAACGAACCCTTTTGATTATGAGCGGCTCTATGGGCTTTGGCCGGATCGATCAGAGCATTAAGGCTTTGGATGCGCTGGAAACGGATTTTCAGGCCCTTGTGGTCTGTGGGAACAACAAAGGAATGCTGCGCACGCTGAAACTGCTGCGGCTGAACAAGAATTTCAAAATCTTCGGCTATGTGCAGAATGTGGATGAGATGATGGATGCAGCAGATTGCATCATCACCAAGCCGGGCGGATTGACCGTTTCCGAAACGCTGGCAAAAAATCTGCCTATGATTTTGGTCAATCCCATTCCCGGACAGGAGAGTCGGAACGCCGAATTTTTGGTGAACAATCAGTTGGCGATGCTGGTGAGTGAAACCTATCCGCTGGAAGATGCGGTGGAAACTCTTTTTGAAGGGAATTATCATCTGGAACAGATTTTGAAAAATCAAAGATTGTTCCGAAAAGGGGATTCGGCCAAACAGTTGGCAGAATTTTTGAGCTGGGAATATCAAAAGAGAGAGGGAATTTTGCCCTGTTTAGAGGAAGAATCGGCCTCTTTTTCGAAAACAGCGGAAGAATGACAAGCCAAGGGAAAGTGGGGATGCTCCGTTATGGCAGAGAATAAAAAACGGTTTCTTTTGGCTTATCGAGAGCAGCTGCAGGAGGCAGACAAAAGAGAGAAAAAACCTTCCCTTTTGCTTCACGCCTGCTGCGCCCCCTGTTCTTCGGCGGTTTTGGAAGAACTTTCAAAACACTTTTCGTTGCAGATTTGTTATTATAATCCCAACATCCAGCCCAAAGGGGAATATGATCTGCGGTTTTCGGAAACTGCGCGGCTGGCCTTTGCCATCAACCCCGAGATTAAAATGATGGATGTGCCCTATGAACCGGAAAAATTTCTTTCTTTTGCCAAAGAGATGGCAGATTTGGAAGAGGGGGGCGCACGGTGTGAGAAGTGCTTTGCGCTGCGGCTCTTTGAAACGGCAAGAATGGCCAAAGAGGGCGGTTTCGATTATTTTGCCACCACGCTGACCCTGAGCCCGATGAAGGATGCTGCGCTGCTCAATTCTTTGGGAAAGGCGGCAGAGGAGGCCTACGGCGTTTCTTATCTGATTTCGGATTTCAAAAAAGAGGGCGGCTATCTTTATTCCATCCGCCAATCGGAAAAATACGCCCTTTACCGTCAGGATTACTGCGGTTGTATCTATTCCAAATTGCAGGCGGAAAAAAGACGGAAAGAAAAAAGGGAAACAAAGGGATAAAAGAGATGCGGCGGATGATTTTGTCTGCCGCTTTTCGATTCTGATTCTCTGAAAAGGAGGGCGGAGCCTTTGAAAGAAGGGATAAATTTATCCCTGCGCCTGAAAGAGGTGCGGGAATTTTATCAAACATCCCATCGGGCGCTGCCCTGGCGGGAAACAGACGATCCTTATGCCATTTGGATCAGCGAAATTATGCTACAACAGACGAGAGTGGAGGCGGTGATCGGATATTATCACCGCTTTTTGGATGCTCTGCCGGATGTTTGGCATTTGGCAGAAGCAGAGGAAGAGACGGTTTTGAAACTTTGGGAGGGGTTGGGCTATTATTCCAGAGCAAGAAACCTGCAGCGGGCGGCAAAGATCATCTGTGAGCAATATGCGGGCAGGATGCCGCAAACATATGAGGAACTTTTGAAACTGCCCGGCATCGGAGAATATACGGCAGGGGCCATCGCTTCCATCGCCTTTTCGGAATCGGTGCCGGCGGTGGATGGCAACGTATTGCGAATCATCAGCCGATTGACGGGAGATGACACCCCAATCGATCTGCCTGCCCAAAAGAAAAAGATCACCCGGATGCTCCTTGATGCCTTCCCGGAAGAGGGGGGCGGAGAAACCAACCAGGCGCTGATGGAACTGGGGGCAACCGTCTGTCTGCCGGTGGGCAGACCCAAATGCGAACTCTGTCCCTGGCAGGAAGTTTGTGTCGCGAAAAGGGAAGAACTATGGCAGGAATTGCCCAAAAAACTGCCCAAAAAGAATTGAAGAGAAGAAAATTGGACAGTGATTTGTCTGTTGACAGCGGAGGGGGAAACGGTTCTGACACGCCGCCCGGAAAAGGGGCTTTTGGCCGGGATGTGGCAGTTCCCCATGTTATCGGGCCATCTTTCTTTGCCTGAGATTCAAAAGCAACTCTCTTCTTTGGGACTTTTTGTGGATGAAGGAGAAATCCTGCCGCAGGCAAACCATATTTTCACCCATATCACCTGGCAGATGCAGGGCGTTTTGTTCCGCATCACAGATGCATCACTTCCTGATGGCTGGGAAAGGGTGAATCTTTCGGGGTTGCAGGAAGGGCACCCCATGCCAGGCGCCCAGAGCGTTTATCGGTTGTTGGTTACCGATCTGATGGCCTCTTTTTCGAAAAAATAAAAATAAACCACCCTGATTCGAAAATCAGGGTGGTTTTCTTTTGGCGTTTTGGAAAGAAGAAAGAGAATCAATCCTCTTCCGTTTCTAAATCATCGTCATCATCGTCGTCGATGACAATATGGCCGCGCACTTCGTATCGGGATTTCTTTGCCCGACGGAAGGCTTTTAAGATCCCATACCAAATGGGAATGGTGAGAAAAACTGCCCAGCCGGGGTGCCAAAGTTGACAATAAAATCCGAGCACAAAGAAGGCCACAAGGCACAAAAGGGGATAGGAGAATTTTTGCAGGCTGCGTTTTTCAATGGCCTTCACCAAAGAAGAGAGCAGCGGCGCAATAAGGAAGAGGATCCAGGTGACACCCCAGCCGCCGAAAAGATCGAAAAATCCGCAGAGGAGATAGGCGATGCAGGCAACGGTGGTCCAGGGGAAAAAATGCCAGAAGGTCTTTTTGGTGATCTTTTTCTCTTCGCCGTTGACAAACACTTTGCCGTTTTCGATTACCACGCCGTCTACCCCGTCCTGCACGCGGAAACCGTCGGCGCCGATGTGAACGTGTTCGTTGTCGGAGGAATCCACATGGATCCCATCCCAGCCCACGTGAACCGTGTCGTCTCCATCCTGTACATGAACTCCGTCCCAACCGATGTGAACGGTGGATTCTTTGGAACGCTTTCCTTCATCGGTTTCTCTGTCAGCCTCTTCGGAATTTGACTTTTCCGGTTCGGGAGTCGGGATTTCGTCTTCGGTGAAGAGCAGTTCATCCAAAGAGATTCCGTAAAGACGGGAGAGGAGGATTAAATTATCGGTATCGGGAGAGGCCTCTGCCCGTTCCCATTTGCTGATGGCCTGCCGGGAAAGTCCCAGTTTTTCAGCCAATTCTTCTTGCGAATATCCCTTTTCCTTTCGCAAACGAACCAGCCGATTGGCGATTTCGATATTCATATTTATATTCCTCGCTTTTCTCGTTCTGTCGATCTTCCTGCAGCCGAAGAACGGTTTTCTTGCCTGTATCTTAACAAAAAATGTCGGTTGCGACCACCAAGTCTGGGTTGAAATTGTGTTTTTTTTGGGGAAACTGTTGGTTGCGGAGATGAAATCTCCTTCCGTTTTTAACATCATACCGCAAAAAGGATACGATAGCAAGAGAAAAGTCTTCCCACAGGGTTTCCCGAACGGTAAAAGAAAAAATCAACAGATTACTGTTGGGATACGGTAAACAGAGAATAGAAATACCCTTTCTTTTCCATCAGTTCATCAAATTTGCCCGACTCGGCGATGCTGCCGTGTTTGAGGATCAGCAGACAGTCATAGCGCTTCAACAGATTTTCATCTAAGGTATGGGTGACCGTGATGCGGGTCAGGTCGTTCAGATCCAGAAGTGATCCGGAAATTTGAAATGCTGTCTGTGCATCCAATGCGGCGGTAGCTTCATCCATAAGCAACACCTGAGATTTTTTCAAAAGGCTTCGTGCAATAGAGATTCTCTGCTTTTCACCGCCGCTGAGAGCGCTGCCGTTTTCGCCGCAAAGATAATCTTCTCCGCGCTCGGCAATCAGTTTCGAGAGACCGGAAAGTTCGATAGCGCGCTCCACGTCCTCTTTGGGGAAATCAGAAAACATGGTGATGTTATCCCGGATGGAAGCATTGAAGATAAAAACATTCTGCTGCACCACAGAGACCATTTCATAAAGACTCTCGCTTCCAATCTGCCGCAGTTCCGTTTCGTCGTAACAGATTGAGCCTGTATAGCCGGAATCGGATGCCATCAGCAGATTGAGGAGGGTGCTTTTGCCACTTCCGGATGGGCCGACGATGGCGTAACTTTTGCCTGCTTCGAATGTGAAATTCACCCCTTTCAGAACAGGATTTTCTGCTTCGTAACCGAAAGAGAGATCTTTGACGGCGATACCGCCGATCAATTCCTTCTTGCTTTCGGATCCTTCTTCGCGGATATGATTTTCCAACGCTTCGGCAACCTTTGCGATTAGTGCTTTAGAGGCTTTGATCTCTGCTATCGCTTGGGGAATGGTGCCGATGGGGTTGATCACAAAATTCAGAAGCTGAACAAACACCAGCACAGAGCCGGCAGACAGACCGTACCCGTTCAATGCCAGATAGGCCCCGATCAGAAATATCCCAAACTGCAAAATAGTTCCGGAGGAGGCGCTCAGGCCGTTTACCAGTATGCGCATTTTCATTCGAAGGGTTTTGGCGTCAGCCACTTCCTTTACCACCCCGGAGAAAATGCGGCAGATTTTGCCCTCTGCCCGAAAGGATTTGATGACAGAAAAACCAACCAGACAGTCTTTCAGGGTGCCCATATAGGTTTCATTTTTATCGGACACAACTTTTTCTGCTTTTGCAACCAGGTTGCCTGTGGAAATGGAAGCAATCAGAGGAAGCGTTGCCAGGATGATGGAGAAAAGGGTCAGCAGCGGGCTGTAACAGAGCATCAGGATCAAGGCACCAAGGCAGACCACCGCATTGTCTGTCACAATAAAGATATTTGTCAGGTAATTTGTTTCTATTGTGGCGGCATCGTTGCTCAGGGCAGAGATATAAAGCGAAGAATTTTCTTCTGAAAATGCGGCAATGCCCTTTTTGCAAAGCTTCGAAAAAACATATTCTTTATATTGCCGCACACCTTTCGCGATCAATTTCGGCTTGGAATGATAAGCAAGAAAACAAAAAAGGACTTCCAAAAGAACACCGATGACCGCCATCATTACGACTTGCGGGAAGGTGAAGCCGATGTCGGCCCCGGTTGACAGATCGATGATAACCTGAATCAACCAGGAGATCATCATGTTGGATGCGGTTAAAACCAGAGTTGCTGTTATCGCCAATGCAAAACGCCACCCGTTTCCGCGATAGAATTGCTGCAGATACGGCTTAAGGGCCTGCTGCCTATTCATATTATGTAAACCTCCGTATGTTTGAAATGGTTTTCACCTGTATACTAACAAAAAATGTCGGTTGCTGCCACCAAGTTTGGGTTGAAATTGTGTCTTTTTAGGGAAACTGTTGGTTGCAGAGATGAAATCTCCTTTTTTATTGATATCATATATTTATATCATATTGCAAAAAAGATGAGGTGGAAAGAGAAAAGCCCTTCCGAAAAGGAAGGACTTTTGTTTATCTCTTTTTTTCTTTTCTTCCGGCGGTTTTTGCTTTGGGAATCCGGTTTGGTTTGATCGGAAGCCGCAAAAGTTGGCGTAAAAGATGGGCAGCGGAAAAGGGGATCAATGGGTAGAAATATTTTTTGGCGGGAACGGAGCGGCCAAAGAGCAAAAGAGAGAAAAGAAGCAGACAACCCAGGCCAAATCCCCACCAACCGAGAAGTGCCGTCAAAAGAAGCAGCATAATCCTGGAAAATTTGAAGGCAAACCCCATTTCATAGTTGGGCTGAATGAAATTGGCCATGGCTACAAAGGCCATATAAAGCAGCACCTCGGAACAAAACCAACCTGCCGAGATGGCGTAGTCTCCCAAGATCAAACCGCCGATGATGGAAAGGGAGTTTCCCAGCCCCGAGGGGGTGGAAAGAGAGGCCATCTTGATGCCGTCGATGGCCAGTTCCAACAAAAGAAGCTGCAATAATATGGGGATATTTCCCGGCTCTTTTGGGTGAAGGAACTGCAAAAAATCGGGAAAATGCTCCGGGTGGGTGAGAATCAGATAAAAAACAGGGGTCAAAAAAAGGGCGGCACCATAGAGAGCCAGACGGAGCAGATGCAGATAACTGCCGGTGAGCGGGGGAAAATAATAATCGTCGGCTTCCTGGAAAAAATCCAAAAAATAGGAGGGAAGAATCATGGCCGAGGGGGAATTGTCCACCAGAATAAGAACGCGGCCTTCCAAAAGATTGGCCGCCGCGCCGTCCGGCCGCTCGGTGTAGCGCACCTTGGGAAAAGGATCAAACCATTTTTGCGGAATCAGCAGTTCTGCCAGACTTTGCTGCCCCATGGTCAAGGCATCAATCTTCAAGCCGGATAGCTTTTTTTGCAGTCGGGTGACCAGCTCTTTGTCTGCCCGGTCGGCATGATAACAAAGGGCTACATCGGTGCCGGAAGAATCCCCGACCCGAAAAAGTTGGATTTTCAGCTTGTTTGTGCGGATGCGTCGGCGCAAAAGGGCGGTGTTGAAGATGAGCGTTTCCACAAACCCGTCTCTTGAACCGCGCAAAACCCGTTCGTTTTCCGGCTCCGAAACGCTTCGCACCGGATAGGTTCTGGCATCCAGAATAAAGAAACTGTCATATCCTTCCAAAAGCAGCACCAGCGCCCCGGAAAAAAGCAGTTCCGCGGCTGCCCGGCAATCTTTGACGGCGTCTGCTTCGATATAGGGCAGAGAAGCCAACACCACCGAGCGGTCGGTGGGCATAGAATCGTAGTCAGCCTGGGTGCGCTTCATCCAGAATTCTAAAATTTTGCCCATAACCTCGTCTTTGGCAAAACCGTCGATAAAATAAAGCCAGGCGGATCGGGGGCCTGCCATCAAGGGGCGTTCCACCAGATCAAAGCTCTCTTCCGGTTGCAGGTATTCACGGAATTGCAACTGCAGCGGCCAGGTTTTGATCGGGCCGGCAACCTTTGGCGTTTCTTTTTGAGATGAGGGCATTTTTGCTTCCTCCTTTGATCAGCCGTTCTTGCTCATAGGGTGTGCAAAAGGAAGAAGAATATGCCGCCGGGAGCATCACAGCGGTTAAAAAAAGGGAGCGTGATTGACAATTGCTTTTGCGGGCATTATAATGCAGAAAAGCACACCAGGGAGGGAAGAAGATGCCGCTTTTGGAATCCTTTTCTGCGTTGGTGGGCAACACCCCGTTGCTTCATCTGGCGCGTTTGGAAAAAGAATTAAATCTTTCTGCTGAAATTTTTGGGAAAATCGAAGGGCAAAACCCTGCCGGATCGGTGAAGGATCGGGCGGCTTTGTTTATGATAAACGATGCCGAGAAAGAGGGCCGATTGAAAGAGGGTGGTGTTCTGATCGAACCCACTTCGGGAAACACCGGAATCGGCATTTGCGCATTGGCGGCTTCCAGGGGATACCGGGCGGTGATTGTGATGCCGGATCATATGAGCCCGGAACGGCGCAAACTGATGCAGGCCTATGGGGCAAAGGTGGTTTTGACCGACGGCAAACTGGGAATGGCCGGCGCTATAGCCAAAGCATCCCAATTGGAACGGGAGATTCCGGGCAGTTTGCTTTTGGGGCAGTTTGAAAACCCTGCCAATGCTCAGGCCCATTATCAGACCACCGGCCCTGAAATTTGGCGGGATACAGAAGGGAATTTGGACGCTTTTGTTGCCGGAATCGGGACCGGCGGCACCTTCACCGGGGTGGGGCGTTATTTGAAAGAACAAAAAAGTGAGATTCGTTTGGTGGCAGTGGAACCGGCATCTTCGGCGGTGCTGAGCGGCGGTCAGAGCGGCAGCCACGGATTGCAGGGAATCGGTGCCGGATTTATTCCGGAAATTTTGGATCGCAGTTTGATTGATGAAATCTTGAGGGTGACAGAAGAGGAGGCCTTTACGGCGGCCCGTCTTTTGGCGGGAAAAGAGGGGATTTTGGCCGGCATTTCCTCCGGGGCGGCTTTGCAGGCGGCCATTAAACTGGCAAAGCGAGAGGAATTTGCCGGGAAACGGATTGTGGTGCTTTTGCCCGACACCGGAGAGCGTTATCTTTCCACCGAGCTCTTTGATTTTGTTTCGGAAAACTAAAGTGGCTTTAACGGAGATGGGAAAACCCGTCTCCGTTTCTTTTAAAAGGGCAGCAAACCGATTTCCGGAAGGATGTTTTTGAACTCCTTTTGGGATAACAAAAAAAGAAAACCCCCTGCAGATTGGCAGGGGGTTCTTGTTTTCTGTTAGTTGGTCAAAGTTTCTTCGGTGTCCTTATCGAAGATGTGAATACGATTCACATCGAAAGCGATCTGGATTTCATCGCCGGGACGAGCCTTGGAGGAAGGCGGAACCTTAGCGGTGAAGTTGTATCCTTCACTGTTCAGGAACAAATAGGTTTCACTACCCATCTGTTCGGTAACTTCCACCTTGCAGTCCACAACACCGTTGGTGGCCTTTGCAATGTATTCTGCATCGTCCTTCAAGCATTCGGGACGGATGCCCATGATGACCTCTTTGCCCAGGCGTTCGCGGATTTTGCCGTCAGCCAGCTTGCTTTCGGGCAGAATGATCTGGAACTTCTTGCCGTTGGTGGTCTTGGTATCTTCGCTGCCGTATTCCAGAGCCAGCTGACCGTCCTTCTCGATGACCTTGGTCTCGATGAAGTTCATCTGGGGGCTGCCGATAAAGCCGGCCACGAACATATTGCAGGGCAGGTCATACAGGTGCTGAGGAGTATCCACCTGTTGGATCAGACCGTCTTTCATAACCACGATGCGGTCGCCCATGGTCATAGCTTCGGTCTGGTCGTGGGTAACATAGATGAAGGTGGTCTTCAGACGCTGATGGATCTTGGAAAGTTCGGTACGCATCTGGGCACGCAACTTGGCGTCCAGGTTGGAAAGGGGTTCGTCCAAAAGGAAGACCTGGGGTTCACGCACGATGGCACGGCCCAAGGCAACACGCTGACGCTGACCACCGGACAGAGCGCGGGGTTTGCGGTCAAGCAGATGTTCGATACCCAGGATACGGGAAGCTTCATCCACACGGCGCTTGATCTCGTCTTTGGGAGTCTTGCGCAGTTTCAGACCGAAAGCCATGTTATCAAACACGGTCATATGGGGATAAAGAGCGTAGTTCTGGAACACCATGGCGATATCACGGTCTTTGGGAGCGATATCGTTCACCAAACGGTCGCCGATCCACAGTTCACCGTCGGAAATTTCTTCCAGACCGGCGATCATACGAAGGGTGGTGGACTTACCGCAACCGGAAGGACCGACCAGAATCAAAAACTCTTCGTCTTTGATTTCCAGGTTGAAGTCCGACACGGCGATGACGCCACCGGCGTACTTTTTGTAAATGTTTTTCAGGGTAACACTTGCCATGTAAACCTATGCCTCCTACCAGTATATAGAGTCTGCCCGTTTGGGCACGTCTACTGATGATATTAAACCAAATTTCTGTCCGCTAATTGTTAACAAATTGTGAACAAAAACACGATTCGGGAGTTTTCACAGTATACAGGAATGTTTTTGTTCAAAATGACGAAAAAAGAGTCAAGAAAAACTGATTTAATGTTGGTGACAAGCATTTTTTTCCATCTTTCTTCTTTCGTTTGCCAAGTTTCAGCAAAATATCCCATAGCAAAAACAGAGCAGCAGCACCTGAATGGTCAGATTCAGAACTGTCAGCGCCGGGATACCAAAGACGAAAGACATGTGACGGGTTTTATGCCGCACCAGATGCATCCCCAAAAGTATTCCGATGCCGCCCCCGAACAGAGCGAGAAGAAAAAAACTTTTTTCGGGCACCCGCCAACGCCCCTTTTTCGCCCGCCTTTTATCCGACAGACAGAGAAAAAATCCCACCGCCGAAAGAAGCAGATCCAAGGCAAGGAAGAAAAGCAGCCAAAAATGTTCCGGCATGGAAAGACCTCCTTATGAAAATGAAAGAATCGGTATGCAGAAACCGATACTATGATCCGGCATCATTATAACAAGTGAAGAGAAAAAAGAAAAGCGTCTGCATTTGAACGGGGATTTTATGATGGTGATGGAGAGAAAGAAAAAAGGAGGCCTTGGGCCGGCGATAGAAGTAAAATGGATCCTTTTCGAGTAAAATCGGTGCAGATAAATTTTGAAATTTTCCATCATTTCGGCAGAAACTGACACACTTTTTGTGTTGTTTTCCCTCTTTTTCCACAAATTGTTCGTCAAACATTCTAAAAAAATGAAAAGTTTCTATTGCAATTTGCGCAAAAGATGTGTATGATAATAGGCAGATGTGATAAATCACCAAAAAAGGCGTGAAAAATCCGTCCGAATTTGGTTAAGGGGAGAAGTGACTTCTATGTCCAACAGATTGTTCCTTGGCGTCATCCATCAGATGAAAGACACCATCGGCCGTGTAATCGGCGTTGTGGACGAAAAAGCGACCATCATTGCCTGCAGCGAACTTTCCCGTATTGGTAACACCAATGAGATGGTCTCCTTTGACCTGAATGATGAAAGTGAAATCTTTGTGCGGGATGGGTATACATATAAAGCCTTCGGCACCGCCGGGCGTTCTGAGTATGCCGTTTTTGTGGAAGGCGGCGACGAGGCTGCTGCCAAGTATGCCGGCATTCTGGCCATCAGCCTTTCCACCATCAAGCAGTATTATGATGAAAAATATGATCGCACCAACTTCATCAAAAATGTGATTCTGGACAATGTTTTGCCCGGCGATATTTATGTGAAAGTGCGGGAATTGCATTTCAACACCGATGTGAGCCGTGCTGTGATGCTCATCCGCGTCAGCGGCAACAGCGACACCAATGTGTTGGAAGTGGTTTCCAATCTCTTCCCCGAAAAGCAGAAGGATTTTGTCTTCAACATCAGCGAAACCGACGTGGTGCTGGTGAAAGAGGTCAAAAGCAATCTGGACAGCCGGGATCTGGACAAACTGGCAAGAAGCATTGTGGATGTGCTTTCCGGCGAGTTTTACACCCACGCCGTGGTGGGCATCGGCACCTGTGTGACCGGCATCAAAGACCTGGCCCGTTCCTTCAAAGAGGCACAGGTGGCTTTGGAAGTCGGCAAGGTGTTTGACATCGAAAAGAGCATCACCAATTATGACAATCTGGGCATTGCCCGTCTGATCTATCAGCTTCCCACTACCCTTTGCGAAATGTTCCTCAAAGAGGTGTTCAAAAAGAGCAGCATGGATGCTTTGGATCAGGAAACCCTCTTTACCATTCAGAAGTTCTTTGAAAACAACCTGAATGTGAGCGAAACTTCCAGAAAACTCTTTGTGCACCGCAATACATTGGTTTACCGTCTGGAAAAGATCCGCAAACTGACCGGCCTGGATCTGCGGGAATTCGATCACGCCATTGTCTTTAAAGTGGCGCTGATGGTGAAGAAATATCTGACTGCCAATCCTGTGAAATTCTGATTTCCCGGCCTTTTTCACAGGCGCGGCCTGACAAAATGACGACGAAAAAAGGACGGGACACCGGTGTTCTGCATTGTGGCAGAGAGGCAGGGTGTCCCGTTTTTTGAGAGAAAACGCTTCTCTTTTGGATGCTCTTTTTTCAGGAAACAGCCATCTGACAGAACAGAAGACTATATTTATTTTGACGTGAGGAATTCTGCCATGATTGATCTGCGAAATGTATCCAAAACCTATCCCGGCGGGAACGTGGCTCTGCATGATGTGAATCTGCATCTGGATGACGGCGAATTTGCCTTCATTGTGGGGTCTTCCGGTGCCGGAAAATCAACCCTTTTGAAACTGCTTCTCCATGAAGAGAAACCCACCACCGGCCAAATCTATGTGAATGATTTTGCCGTCCACAAATTGAAACCCTCTCAGGTACCCTATCTGCGGCGCTCGCTGGGCATTGTTTTTCAGGATTTCAGGCTCATTCCCAGTTTGAATGTTTATGACAATGTGGCCTTTTCTTTGCGGGCGGTTGGCGCCTCAAAGCAGGAGATCCGCAAAAAGGTTCCTTTTATGTTGGAACTGGTGGGGCTGCAGGATAAATTCAAATCCCGCCCCGATGCCCTTTCCGGTGGGGAACAACAGCGGGTGGCGCTGGCAAGAGCGCTGGTGAACAACCCCCGGATCATCATTGCCGATGAGCCCACCGGAAATGTGGACCCGGAACGGAGCATGGAAATTGTGAGCCTGTTGGAACAGATCAACAAACTGGGCCCCGGCATTCTGATGGTGACCCACGATCATAATCTGGTGCACAGATTCCGCAAGCGGGTCATCCGCATTGAAGACGGCACGGTGCTTTCCGACCGGAAGGGAGGAATTTATTGATGAAACTCCATTCTTTCGGTTATCTGTTCGGCGAAGGGGTGCGCAGCATCTTTCGCCATAAACTGATGAGTTTTGCCTCCATCGGGGTGTTAACCGCCTGCTTGGTGCTGATCGGTGCATCGGTGCTTTTGACGGTGAATATCAACGCCCTTGTGGGTGGCGCAGAGCAGGAAAACGAGATCATCGCCTTTTTGGATGATTTTGAAAAGGAAGAAAGCGAAGCGAAAACCGCCGAAATCCGGGCCCTTTTGGAAAAGATCGACAATGTGGATCGGATTGATTATGTTTCGAAAGAACAGGCGTTGCAGGAAGAAAAGGACCGTTTGGGCGAGGATGCGGCTCTTTTGGATGGGTTTGAAGAGAATAACCCCTATCCGGCCCACTTTGTTTTGACCGTTCGGGATCTGACTACCCTTTCTGCCACATTGGAAGAGATCTCTTCCATCCCTCATATCTATCGGGTGAACAGCGCCGAAAGTGTGACCAATGCCTTGATTTCTTTGCGCAGCACAGTCCAATGGATCAGTACAGCGGTGTTTATTGCTCTGGTTTTGGTGAGCCTTGTGATCATCTCCAACACCGTGCGCCTGACGGTTTTCAGCCGCAGAAGAGAGATCAATATCATGAAGATGGTGGGGGCCACCAATTCCTTTATCCGGACACCTTTTATGGTGGAAGGGACAATGCTTGGCGTCTTTTCCGGATTCTTGGCCTTTGCACTTTTGGGCGGGCTTTACAAATGGCTGATGGGCAGTTTTGACGGTATGAATTTCACCATCGGCAGTTTTGACGGTATGGTGCCCTTTGCAGACCTTGCTCTCCCGCTGCTTCTGGGCTTTTTGCTGGCCGGGATGCTGGCCGGGATGTTGGGCAGTGTTTCCAGCATCCAAAAGCATATGAAGGTTTGATTTTTCCCCCTTGATCGAGAAAGGAGGTTTCCCTTTATGCGTTTTCTCGGTTCCCGTCGGAGATTTTCTCGCTTTTTTGCGTTGGCTCTGACGGTGATGTTTCTTTTGCTTCTTACGCCCCATCTTCCTGCAACGGTGACCACTTATGCAGAGAGTTTGGAAGATTTGCAGGACGAATATGACAATTTAGAGGACGAACAGAAGGCAATCAAAGACAAACTGGCTGCTCTCGGCAACAGCGTTTCCGATGCCAAAAAGCGGGCGGAATATTTGGAAGAACAGATTGCCGCTACCGAACAGCAATTAGAGGTGTTGGAAGAACAGATTGCGCTTCAAAACACCCTCTTGCAGGAAAACACCCAAAAACTGAATGCCGCAGAAGAACGGATTGCCGGTTATGAAGAACAATGCCTGAAACGGCTGCGGGCTTCTTATACCAATTCCACTGTTTCGGATCTGGCGATCTTGCTGGAATCGGGCAGTTTTGCAGAGTTTTTGCTCCGGGCGGAATATTTGCGGGTGACCACCGAATATGATAATGCGCTGCTGGATCAGCTTCGAAAAGATAAGGAAGAGATTGCAGAGGCGCGGGTGGCCATTGAAGAAAAGAAAAAATCCATTGAAAGTGCCCAGGCGTCTGCCGCGACAAAGCAAAAAAACCTGGTCAAGCAGTATGAAGACAAACTCAGCAATATTGAGTCTATTTATCGCACCGAGGCCGAACTGAAAGAACGGCAAAAGAAGATCACCGCCCAAATGGACAAACTGAACGAAGAAATTCAGGATATGATCAGTTCTTCGGCCAACAGCGGCGAATATGTGGGCGGCGATTGGTCGATTCCGTTGGATTTCAAGGGCTGGTGGTTCAGCAGTTATTATGGCTGGCGCACCCTTTACGGCGTTCCCGATTTCCACACCGGCATT
>JAFQMB010000035.1 GCA_017421095.1 Oscillospiraceae bacterium | reverse complement strand
GATGATCTTGCGCTTTCTTTCCGGCTCGGAAACCCCTTCCAAAAGGCCGAGGAAACGGTCGGTGGCATCCACATAAATCAGATTGGCATCCAATTCCTTGCCGAACACCTCAAGCACCTGTTCACTTTCGCCCTTGCACATCAAACCGTGGTTCACATGCACACAGACAAGCTGCTTGCCGATGGCCTTGATCAAAAGGGCGGCAACAACAGAAGAGGCCACACCGCCGGAAAGCGCCAACAGCACCTTTTTGTCACCCACCTGTTCGCGAACGGCTTTGATCTGTTCGGCGATAAAGGCGTCGGCCAGTTCGCGGGTTGTGATCCGTTCCATGGAATCGGGACGTTTGTTATTATCCATACGATCAATCTCTCCTTCAAAATCGAAAAATACGGTCAATTTTTGTCGGAAATCAGATAGGAATATATTATCGCATTTTTTGATCGAATGCAATCGTCAAAAGAGCGAAATTTTTCTTCCAGTTATAAAAAATTCTGTCTATTTCAAAAAAGAGAATAATGCCCATCTATTAAACTATGATGCAATTTGGCTCTTTCGGTAACCAGAACATAATGGAAACTCCCTAAAAGTAGGAGAAAAAATTAATCTATATCCCGGCCGGTTCTGGAAAGGATCCGATAATTTTCAGAGGCATTCTCTTTCTTGGCCTGTTCGTTTAAAGCCAGAACTTCCAATTTCAAAAGACTGGTGCCGAAGGTGATTTCCAAAGCATCGCCAACCTTCACCTGATAAGAGGCTTTCACCGGTCTGCCGTTGGCGGTCACTCTGGCACTGTCGCAGGCTTCGTTAGCAACCGTGCGTCGCTTGATGATCCGCGAAACTTTCAAATATTTGTCCAAGCGCATAAATAGCTCCTTGCTGGAAAATTTTCAAAAAACAGGAAACAAAAGGCACATCCCCACCGCAGATGGGTGGGGATGTGGAGAGAGTATCTTAGGCAACAACGTCTTTCAGAGCCTTGCCGGCCTTGAAAGCGGGAACCTTGGAAGCAGCGATGGTGATGACTTCCTTGGTGCGGGGGTTGCGGCCGGTGCGAGCGTTTCTGGTGCGCACTTCAAAGGTGCCGAAGCCGGCCAGTTGGACCTTTTCGCCATTGGCCAGGGTCTCTTTCACAGCGGCAAGCAGAGCGTCGACAGCGGCGGCGCTGTCCTTCTTGGAAAGTTCAGTCTTAGCGGCGACTGCATTGATGAGTTCAGCTTTGGTCATGATAAAATCCTCCTAACAAATTAATGGACTTGTATTTTATTGCGGGCATATAAAATGATCCCGGAATAAACAAAATAATCAAACACCCTCGCTCTTGGCCTGTTCCCAAAGAAGATCCAACTCAGCAGGGGAAAGCTTGTCCGGCTGATTGTGGGCCAATTCTTCCACTCTTTGGAAGCGGCGAATGAACTTTTCGGTGGCGCGGGTCAAAACCTCTTCCGAATCGTTTTCGGTGAATCTTGCCAAATTGCAGGCGGCGAAGAAAAGATCGCCCAACTCTTCGGCAACAGCCTCGCTCTTACCCGAAGAAATTGCTTCTTTCAGTTCAGAAGCTTCTTCCAAAAGTTTTTCGGCCACATCGGAAGCGTTGGCAAAATCCATCCCGGCTCTGGCGGCTCTTTTTTGCACCTTTTCGGCTCGCATCAATGCAGGCAGCGAGGCAGGAACCGCGGTCAGCGTGTCGGTGAAGGTTTTCTGCTGTTTGGTTTCTTTCTTGATCCGATCCCAATTGGCCAATACCTGATCGCTGTTATCCGCCTGCACATCCGAAAAGATATGGGGATGACGGACAATCAGTTTTTGGCAAAGTTCGGTGGTCACATCCTCCAGATCAAAATGACCGGCTTCTGTTTCCATCTGGGTGTGAAAGACGATCTGCAACAAAAGATCGCCCAACTCTTCCCTCATATCCGCCACATCTTCCCGATCAATGGCGTCGATCACCTCATAGGTCTCTTCGATCAGATTCTTGCGGATGGAAGCGTGGGTCTGCTCTCTGTCCCAAGGGCAGCCGTTTTCGCTGCGCAACAGGGCCATCAGAGCCACCAGGTCGGAAACATCAAAACGATCTTTTGAAAAACGTGCATCAACCATCTTTTTAACTTCCTCTCTATATTACCCCAAACAATGGAGTTTTGCAAGTATTTTTGCGATTTTTTCTCCCATCGGCATCGCCAAAATGTCTGTTTTTTTCAAGGCGCGAAGCAAACCGAGGCTCAAAAGGTAGACAATGGCACCCAAACCAACCGCCACCAGCACAACAAGCCTGCTGGTGGAGAAAGAAGATAACAGTTCAAAAGCCAGCAGCGCGGTGATGCCGCAAAGCAAAGCGGAAATGCCCGGCTTGATGAAGATCCCCAAAAAGTCGGGGGTCAGATGGGTAAGCTTGTGAAGTGCGATCAAAGAAGCGATCAAAATGAAAAGATAACAAGAGAAGGTGCCCCAGGCTGCACCGCGGATGTTCAAAGAGGGAATCCCCACCAAAATAAAGTTGACACAGATCTTGATGATGCCGCCCCCGGCCATAATATAAACCGGGATATCCGGGCGGCCAAGGCCCTGCATCACCGAGTAAATGGGGCCGGAGATGCTGGCGAAAATGGCGCCGATGGCGGTTACTGCCAACACCGGAGCCGCCACACTCACCTCGGGCTTGGCACCGTAAAGCAGCTGCAAAACCGGTGTGCTGAGCATGGAAAGGCCAATGCCGCAGGGCATGGCGATGAGACTGCAGATGCGCAGCATGGTGTCGGTGTTTTTGCGCACCCCTTCATAATCTTTCAAGGTCCAACAGGCGGTCACGGTGGGCAACACCCCCACCCCAAGGCAGGAGGTGATGGCCGGCACCAAAGCAAACAGACTGCTGCTGTATCCAAAAGAGCCGTAAAGATAATTGGCAATTTCCTGTTTGGTGGCGATATCCAAAGCGGAAAGATCGCTCGGTAACAAAATTCCATTGGCGCTGAGCACATCAGCTCTGCAAAGAGCCACAAGGGTTTCAGCGTCTTTTCCAAGCACAAAGACCAGCCGGTTCATAATGCTCATATTGTCGATCAATGTGGTCAGATTGGTCATCATCGCCCCAAGACAGATGGGAATGGCAAGGGCCAACAGCCGCCGCACCAACACCCCCGAGGTCTGAGGAGCAGGGGACTGGGCCAGATCTGATTTGGTGATGCCGTCTCCTTTGAGTTTGTGCCGCAAAAAGAGAAACAAAAATCCCCCTGCGGTGGAAAGAGAAACGCCCAAAATAGAAGCCGCCGCCGCATAGGGCATGGCCAGTTTGGTGGCTGCCGCCGCATTTGAAGCCGCAACCCCGAATACCGTTCCGGAAGAGAGATATTGGCTGTCTGCAATGCGGAAGGTGAAATAGGCGAATCCCAATCCGCAAAGCAATTTGATCAGCGCCTCGATAATCTCGGAAAAGGCGGTGGGCTTCATATCGTTCAAGCCCTGATAATAACCCCGATAGGCGCTCATCAGACAACCAAACAAAATAGCGGGGGAAATGGCCGCCACCGCCAGGTGGGCGCTGGGGTTGTTCATGAAACCGGCAAAGGCTTTAGCACCGAAAAAGGTCACAAAAAAGCCGATAACACCGGTCAAACTGAAAATGGTTGCAGAAAGGCGGAAGATCTTTTTTGCGTCCTGATAGCGACCTTTGGCTACGTTTTCTGCCACAAGCTTTGCTACTGCAATGGGAAGTCCGGCGGTGGAAAGAGAAAAGATCACATTATAAATGTTATAGGCGGTATTATAATAACCCATTCCCTGGCCGGTCAGCATGCCGGTGATGGGAATTTTATAAATCATTCCGATCACCTTGACAATGGCAACTGCAAGGGATAAAAGCATTGCGCCTTTAACAAAGTTTTGCTGTTTTTGCACGCGGGAAATAATCGCCGCCCCCTTTATTTTCTGATCAAGAAAAAAGTGTTAAAAAAAGAAGCTTAGTCGGCATTTTTGAGTTCTGCCACCATTTCTTCCAATCGAAGGATCTCTTGGCTTGCCTCTTCAATCTGAAGGCAGAGCGTATTGACCCCTTCACTTTCGGTAAATGCTGCTTCCTGCTTTCGAATTTCAAAAGCAAGTTGCCCCAAAGAGGTAAAAAGTTTGTTTCGTTTTTGCTTTTTCTCGGTCAATTGCAACTGCAATTTTCCAAGCTCCACCGTTTGTTCGGTTTTGTTGCCGATCTCTTTTAAGATTACTTTTCCGTTTTCCATCCATTTGTTCCAGGTGTCTCCCATAATGGTCATGCTCCTCTCCTGCCAAGTATATGTTTTGTTTTGCCTTGTTTAGGACTCTTTTTCCTCACCGTCCGGAACGCCGGGCAGATGTGCCTTGGGATCCGAAAGCAAAAGGGAGGGAATTTCTCTTTTGCGCTGCAAAACCGTCTCT
>JAFQMB010000034.1 GCA_017421095.1 Oscillospiraceae bacterium | reverse complement strand
TTTTCGTATTTCACGATGCCATTCAGGATATATCCGCCATGCAGCTTCTTGAAAGCGCCATTGGACATGATGCCGTGGTAGAACTTGTGGAATCCGTAAACGCGCAGAAGATCGACTGGCGCACCTGCCCCGGAACGAGCGAGCAGTTTCTCGCTGTACGCGAGGCGGTAAACCGCGAAATTGCGAAGTATTTTTAATGCCAACGTGTAAGGGAAAAGAAGACAACCGCGAAAAAGCCGCAGACAGGCACGGCAGTTGGCGGACCGGAAATGAAATGGAAGGAACAGAAGCAAGGCGCATTTTCCTGCGCAGCTGCCCTGTTATATCGGGGGAACAACGAATAAAAGCCAAGCTGTAAAATACAGCTTGGCTTTTATTTGCAAACACCGTCCGCAATAAAACGGGATTTTCTGTCCTTTTTCGATCAGATTGGATTATTTGGAAACCGCCGCCACTTTCCCGGGTCTGGTTCTCAGCAGACCGATGAGTGCGGAGACAGCGGAAACGGATTCAAAGATGATGCCGCCGATGGAGAGGGTGAAGATATCATAGATGAGCACCAGCGGGGAGGTGACAAGGATGCTCTTTTTGATGTTGCGGGGATCGGAAAAGCTGGTGCAGTAGGTGTTGATGATGAGCCCCAGGAACACAAAGATGCTGTACCAGTTGGTCCAGGAGAGGATTCCCATAATACCCATAAGGATGGTGAAGATGATGGGGATAATTTTCTTGTTGCTTTTTCCAGCGCGGAGGAAATAGGTGAAGTTTTTGGCGAGACTGATAATGTTCATCGCCATGCCGGAGGTCGCGCCGATGAGGAGATAGTGGATAATGAACACAAGTGCCGCAAAGGTCTGCAAAAGCAGCAGCATTTTCTGGGTTTTGCACTGGTAGGACACAAAACCGAGGATGATGGCAATGATACCGAAGCCCTGTCCGATGATATAGAGAACGGAACCGGGTTCTACCGTATAATTCAGCATAGCGGGAAGCTCCTTGACAGATGAAATTTTTTATATTTTCGCAGTGATGCAGCGATCCCGTGATGCTGCAGTTTGCCTTTCTCGCAAACTTTCCGCGAACTTGTTTATTATAGCATATTTACTTAATGGAAACAAGGGGGGCATGGGGGATTCCTTTGGATTTCTTTCTTCTTTCTCGGTTGCTTCGTTTTTCGTTTAGTCAGTTTAAGCGTTTGGTTTTTACCCTCTCACCCGCTGCGGCGGGAGCTCTCCCGGGGGGAGAGCCCTTAAGGAGTTTTTCTTTTTGCAATTGCCGTTAAGCCTCTCCCTCCGGGAGAGGTGGCAGCCGCAGGCTGTCGGAGAGGGTTTGCGGGTCATCAGTTTTAGCGTAAGGTTTTGCGCTCATGCCGCACGGGCACAAAGCCTGACGTTTAAACTGACCAAATGCGAAACGAAAAAGCCAAAAGAAAACCAAACGTTTTGAACGACTAACCGCAGAAAGAACAAACCAAAAAAGAAAAACAAAGAAAAAACCCCTTTCCCCCAAAAAGCGGATAAGAAGATTATTTTGCAAAAACCGTCAAAAAATAAGAATTCTATCGTCAAAATGATTGAAAATAATAAACCGACAGTATATAATGTAAGAGATAGGATAAGTCTGCCCTGAACAGGGAAGGGAAGAGGGAACACCCCCAAAAAACTGTGCAGAGGGAAGACTTCGGATATCGTAAAATATTTTCAACAGAGGAGTTGAAACGGATATGATAAAGCTTGGTGTAAACACAGTATTGTTCAAAGGCTATTCTCTCCGTGAAGCAGCCAAGGCTATCAAGGCCGCCGGCTTCGACGGTATGGAGATCACCGCCATCAAAGGCATGTGCGAGCATCTTCCCCTGGATGAC
>JAFQMB010000033.1 GCA_017421095.1 Oscillospiraceae bacterium | reverse complement strand
TTCCGAAAGTATGACCCTTTATATTGTGTTGGAGGAAGAAAAGAGCCGTCCTGCCAAAGAAATCGTGGCAGAGATCAAGGAAAAAACGGCCGATCTTCCCGGCTGTGTCTGTCAGCTTGCCAGTAGCAGCAGTTCGATGATGAGTATGATGGAATCGGGTGTTTCCATCACCGTCAAGGGCGGAGATCTGGATGAATTGCAGCGATTGGCCAATGAAGTTGCAGATATCCTTTCCGCCCAGGAGGGATTGACCGAGGTAAACAACGGATTGGGCGATCCTGCGATGGAACTGCGCATCTCGGTGAATAAGGAAGCGGCAATGAAATATTCTTTGACCGTTGCACAGGTTTATCAGCAGGTTGCCGCCGCTTTGACCGAAAGCACAAATGCCACCACCCTTTCCATGCTGGAAGAGGAGATTTCGGTGTTGCTGGTCAAACACGATGAAAACAAACTGACCTATGAGCAGCTGAAAGAATATCCCTTGACCTATACCGATGCCATAACCGGTGAAACAAACACCGTTGCGCTCTCCGAATTGGCCGTGATCAGCGAAGCCATCGGTATGACCAGCATCTCTCACGATAATTTTGTCAGACGGGTCAATGTGACCGCTGCGGTGGAAGAAGGATATAACATCGGTCTGATCAGCCGCGAATTGGAAGAAAAGATTGATGGAATCAAACTCCCCGACGGCTATAGTCTGACCATCTCCGGCGAAAACGAGATGATCAACTCCACCCTGAAGGATTTGATCGTGATGATCCTGATGGCCATTTTGATGATCTATTTCATTATGGTTGCCCAGTTCCAATCCTTCACCGGCCCCTTCATCGTGCTCTTTACCATCCCCCTCGCGATGACCGGCGGTCTTTTGGCTCTTTGGATCTTCGGATTTGAACTTTCGGTCATCAGTATGTTGGGCTTCCTTGTGCTCTGCGGTGTGGTGGTCAACAACGGTATCGTCTTTGTGGATACTGCCAACCAGCTGCAGCGCAAGGGAATGGAGCGCCGCGCTTCTTTGATCGAAGCAGGAAAGATGCGGATGCGTCCCATCTTTATGACCACCATCACCACCGTTTTGGGCTTGGTGATGCTGGCACTTGGCATCGGTACCGGTGCGGATATGCTCCAGCCCATGGCTGTGGTGGTGATCTTCGGCCTGCTTTATGCAACCCTTTTGACCCTGTTTATCGTGCCGGTGTTGTGTGACGGCATCTTTATGCGCAAGCCGATGGGCAGCATCGAGGTGGAGTCGGAACTGGAAGTCCCCGATGAATATGACGATGCTCTTCCGGTGATGGCTGCGGTGCAACCAAACAACAAGGACGCCGCTTTGGAGGAGTTGCCTTCCGCCTTCAAAGAGCCTGTCACAAAAGAGGAACCAAAAGCCGAGATCAAAAACGATTCTTGTGTGATTCATCTGCAATCCGGTCCCACGGTGGAGATTTCGGTGCGCGAGTTGATAAAAAAGACACCGGAAGTTTTGGAAAAGGACCGACCGGCAGTGGAAAAAGCCGACGATCAACCTCGGGAAGAAAAGGATGCGGCATTGCAAATCGCAGAAGAAGAACTGCCTATTTTCGGCATCTGACGATCCGTCGGTTTTGAACGAATAAAAAAACAGCAGAAGCAAAAAGCTTCTGCTGTTTTTTTGCTGCAATGTTTTTTGTATTCCGTTTTGGGCGTCCAAAAGAAGAATGGAAAAGGGCGGCAAACGAGGGATTTCTCGGAAAAGCCTTGCAATCAGCGGCATTTCGGGGTATAATGTGGCACAGCCGTTTCTTGCGGCGATCATCTGCCGTTGGGCAGGAAATTCCCAAAAGGAGAAGACCATTGGAACAACATTTTGATCAAATAAATAACCCGGCCGTCGAGCCCGAACGGGAAG
>JAFQMB010000032.1 GCA_017421095.1 Oscillospiraceae bacterium | reverse complement strand
GGAAACCAGTGCCCGTCACATCCATGTGAGTGCAGAGGCCTTCGCCGTTTTGTATGGCCCCGATGCAACCCTGACCAAAAAGAAAGATCTTTCTCAGCCCGGCCAGTATGCCTGCGAAGAGCGGCTGCATGTGGAAGGTCCCAAAAACACCATGAAAAATGTTTCCATCCTCGGCCCCTTCCGTTCTGCCTGCCAGGTGGAAGTTTCCAAAACGGATGCCAGAACCCTGGGGATTGACGCTGTGATCCGGGAATCGGGCGATATCGCCGGTACTCCCGGTTGCACTCTGGTTGGTCCCTGCGGCAGCGTCACGCTGGAAGAGGGCGTCATCGTTGCAAAGCGCCATATCCATGTGAATCCCGAACAGGCAGCCGAACTGAACATTGCCGATAAAGAGGTGGTCAGCGTGAAGGTGGAAACCGACGGCCGTTCTCTGACCTTTGGTGATGTGGTGGTTCGGGTGAATCCCAATTTTGAAGCCGCTATGCATATTGACACCGATGAAGCAAATGCCGCCAACCTTGGCTTTGGCAGCTATGGCACCGTGATCAAAGATTGATTGAAGAAAGAAAATAAAACCCTCAGTTGTGATTCTGAGGGTTTTGTTTTTAGATGTTGATGACATAGGCAGAAATTTATGAAGATGCAGTATTTGTTGAGGAACGCATATGAAGAAAAGATTAGCATTTTTGTTGGCCTTGGTGCTTTGCTTGGTTGCTTGTGCGTGTTCTCCCAACAAGGGCGGGGAAGAGACCGATTCTTGTGATGAAAAAAGTTCTGAACACACATATATGTCAGAAAAAACGAGCGGAACTGAAAATTCATTTGAAGGAGAAAGCAGTTTTCTCTTGCCGGAAGATGAATCTAAAAGTTGTGTCGTTTCTGTGGAGATGAGTGTGCCTGAGATATCCGGCAAGCCGGAAATCACAGACAAACCGACAGATGAAATCGTTACAGATCGTTTTGATGACGGAATCTCCTATCCCCATGTAATCGGTTCTTTTATGCAGCCCGGCACTTTTGAGGGGTATTCGAAAACACAAATGACCGATCATCTGAAAGCGATGAAAGAGGTTGGTATTGAGATTTTGATTTTGCAGTGGAGTTTTGAGACGGATGACGATCCGGGAAAGGTGATCACCTCTTTCTTTTCGGATTCTTTCTCTGAAAATGAAAAAGCGAAAGGTTTTATACAATATCACGATCTGGTTGACGTTATTCTTGCCGCCGCCGATGAGGTTGGAGTCAAAGTGTTTATCGGGTTAAATTGGGAACCCGATTGGCATACTAATTCCGAGGCATTTCAAGATAAAAGTTATTTTGACAAATTTATTGAAACTGGTCTTAAAGGAGCAAAACAGCTTTACGACCTTTATAAGATCCAATATCCGGAATCCTTTTATGGTTGGTATTTTCCTCCGGAATATTGGAATATGAATATCTCGCAGAAGCAGGTGGATAATGCTGCCTATTGGTTAAAGAGTTTCCGTCATGGCCTTTATAAAATTGATCCTGCCATGCCTATGATGATCTCTCCTTTTGTGATTTCCAGCTGGTCTTCTCCCTCTGAGGCAGAAAAAATGTGGAAGGGAATTCTGGCTCATCAACCTTTGCGGGCCGGGGATATTTTCTGTAGCCAGGACGCTATTGGAAGTGCTCATATCACCCTTGACCAACTCGATTCATATTTTAAGGCCTTAAAAGCAGCGATTGATACCGCTCCGGGGGTTCGGTTTTGGGCTAATTCAGAAAATTTTAATATGATTGAAGGGGGCGCGACGGCACCTTTAAACCGCCTTGTGATGCAAATGGAAATTGCCGACAAATATGTGGAACATCATGTTACTTTCGCTTATTCCCATTATCAGCATCCCGATATGGGGAAAGCCGGTCATCACGAGGCATATAAACACTATTATCAAACAGGAAAGGTTCCAACATCGAAATTACTCAAACCGGAATTTGATGTAACGGCAAAAAGCGGTGGAATTTTTACAGAACTGTCTGCGAAGATTGAAAATACGGACAAGACAGTCTGGAAACTCGTGATCGAAAAGAACGGGG
>JAFQMB010000031.1 GCA_017421095.1 Oscillospiraceae bacterium | reverse complement strand
TCTCGGCCTGTTCCTCCTCGCTGCGGATGGTATTGCGAATAAAGGTCAGATCAATCTCCTCCTGCTTTTCAGGCACCATCGCCGCTTTGATCAAAGAAAGAAGCCCGGGTTCAAATCCCCGTTCCTGTTCCATCGCCTTCATCTCCAACTGGCTGTAACGGAATTTCATCGCCACCCCAGAAGGATTTCCAACCTGTTCCGCAAAGGGGTTAAGCCCCTGGCCGGCGGCAAAGATCTCTTTTCGCAGCAATTCCAACATCGCTGTTCTGGCTGCCACCGGAATTTCGATCTGCAAGGTATCCAAACCGCCCTCGTCAGCGCCGCCTTCCACCCTCACCGCCTTATACTTCTTCAGATCCTGCATAAATTCGCTCAAATTCATCCCGCCATAGTTACGCAGAATCAGAATCACCTGTTGTACATCCTCCAGATCATTGGCAAAAGCACTTTCCACCTGGTCATAAAGATCAATCAGTGCCTGATATTGCGGAAGGTCCCCCCGACCCTCTGCATTGTTGGCAAAACGAATAAAAGGAATTTTTCCCAAATGGTGCTGGATGGCCGTTTTTCCGTTCACCTGTCTGGGAATCAGCCCGTCGGATTCCAAAAAGAAGAATTGCACCCATCTTTCATCCCAAAATTCCAAACAACAGCGATCTCCCTGCCCATAAACCCGAAACAGACCGGAAAGTTCCCGTTTCAACGAACCATTCCAAATAGGATAGACCTCTCTGGGATCGATCCGATCAAAGCAAAAACTGCCATCTTTGGCCTTCCAATGGTGGACCCATCCCTCACCGCAGTTGGATGCATCAACCGAAAGGCGATAAAACACCCCGTCCAACCCCTGAAGTTTTCGGCGAAGCAACCGATTCTTCTCTTTTTCCCCCAAATCCATCAAAGGTGCCCAAGAGGCAAAATAGCCGGCCTTTTGATTGACCAACAGCCGATGGAAATTGTGTGGGATCCGATGATCGGCATTTCTCAAAGGTTGCAGCGCATCTGCCCTTCTCTGCTGTTCATAAACCGGGATCTGCCGTCCTAAAATTCGATTCTCGTTGCGATAATAAGCCGTTCCCTCGGCCGCTTCCTTCAAAAAAACAGACCGTTCCGACTTCACCTGTTGCCATTTTTCGAAAATTTCCTGTTCCGTCATTGCATCCACTCCTTTTCGTTTTTAAAACCTCCCTCCCTACTCACAATTCCTATTTTATGGCGCATTTTGATGCTGCAGTAGGCAAGTTTCGCCCCCGACCCCTTTTTTTGCAGAAAAAGATCCCCGCAGAAACAGCCGCATTTTCCGCCGATCTTTTCCTCGTACAAAAAAAGACCTCTGCCCTTTCAGGCAGAAGCCAAGTATGTGTCATCAATTTTTTCAGCAAAACAAAACCAAAGGAAAGCGCTTGTCGATCATAAAAAATCCCCCGCCCTGTTCGGGCGGGGGATTGGAAAAGTTAAAAGTTACTGCTCGATCTCTTCCACCTTGATATTCTTAAGGTAGATGTTACCGGCATAAGAGGCGGTCACAACCAGTTCCAGAGCCTCGTTGTCAGCCAAGCCGCTGATAGTCACTTCACCGGTCTGCCATGCGCCGATCGCAGAAGCATCAGGCGTGAAGGTGCTCATAGAGCCGTTGATGCCTTCGCGCTTCATGGTAAACTTGTAAACGCTGATGTCAGCGGGGATTTCATCAACCTTGTATTCGAAGGTCACTTTATAAGCCTTGTAACCCCACATCGGATACTTGGCCTTATCCAGTTTGAACAGATCCAAGTCGCCGTTCACTGCGTAAACGTCACTCTTGGCTGCCAGGCAATCGCCCTCAATGGCAACGCTCAGAGATTCATGTTCGCCGGCCTTCAGAACGCCTTCCATGCTACCGCCGGTGAAGTCCAGATCAATGGTGGTGAAGTCATGTTCCACTTTATCGGTGGGAATGACGTTTGCATCCTTGATCAAAGCTTCATAAACGGGCTTATAGGTTTCCAAAGCCTGCTGGATGTTCATACCGCCGCCAACAGCTGCGCACAGAGTCTTACCGCCGTCGATGGCGTTGTCGGGCATAGAGCTGTTGAAAGGACGGTCAGCCAGTTCTTTATAGTGAGACACCCAATCCTCGGGCAGTTCCTTCTGCTGTTCAGCAGTAGAGATGGACATCTTCTCAACGATGATGTCGATCAAAGCACCGGCAGAATAAGGAGTGGCGCAACCATTCAGAATGGAGAAGCCCTGCAGGAAGCAGTAGTTCAGACGGTCGGGGTTGTTGTTACCATAGGGGAATGCAACAGCGCCCACATCAAAGGCAAACTGGCCCTCTTCCTTGGCCTTCAAAATGGTGTTGCCGGCCCAGGTGAACTCGTTGAGCATGGCGTTCTTCTGCTGATAGAAACTGGTGTAAATATCGCTGCCTTCCAGACCACGCCACTGATCGGTGTGGTAACCGGACTGCAGGAATTCCAAAGCTTCGATCAAAGCGGGGTTGTTATCCATATTCAGTTCAAACAGACCCTCATCATTGATCTTACAAACGCTGGCAGCAGCACCGCCAAAGAACACCCACTGATACCAGCAGCAAAGACCCCACTGGTCATACTGGCCGTCACCGTTGGTGTCCTTGGTGAACTTCATGGCAATCTCTTTGAACTTGTCGAAAGTCCATTCTTTGCGATCATAAAGATCCCGCGGATCATCCACGCCCTCGTTTTCGAACATGGTCTTGTTATAGTAAATGATCAGCGGTTCGCCGGCGCCCTGATAAGCAGCCACATAATGCTTGCCCTGATACAGGAACAGGTCGCTGATGGGCTTGCTGATGTGCTCGCTGTCCATATTGACAAGACCGTCAATGGGCTGAGCATACTTCTTCATGGCATAAAGGGGGAATTCGTATTCGCTGCCGTTCACCACCGCGATGGGGGAACCGGAAGCGATACTTGCCATAACCTTCTGGGTCCATTCGTCATAACCGCAGGTCACAAAGTCGATCTTGCGGCCATAGGTCTTTTCAAACTCATCCATGGCCTGAACCACGGGGTTTTCGGTGTTGGAGCGGTCAATACCACTGCGCATCACTTGGAAAGTCTTGCTCTTTTCAGCTTCGATCATCTCTGCACGGGTGCCTTCGTCCACGCCGCCGCCACCGGTGTTGTTACACGAGGTGAAGAAAATGGCGGTGCCCAAAACAACGCTCAAGCACAAAACCACACAGAGGACAGATCTCCAGATTCTCATCAAAGTCTCCTCCTTTGTTTCTCATTGGCAGGATTTTTTGCCCACCAATATTCGCATTTATTATAGCACGATTTTTACCGGACAGCAATCCGAATCCACTTTTTATTTTTCTTCGTCAGCCCTTTTTTGATTGGATTTTCTCTGATTTTTTTCGCTTTCCCTCAAAAAACAGACTTTTCATTTCACTTCAAAAATATTTTCAACAAAATTGCTCTGGTATTTTTATGCAAAACTCACAAACCAATAGATGAGATACACTCATTATCAAATTCACACACCAAAAAAGTGAAATTTTAACCCCAAATAAATCGACCTCTTGGAAGAACACTCCCCATGAAATAACCCCCGCCCTGTTCGGGCGGGGGTTGGGAAAGGCCGAAAGTTACTGTTCGATCTCTTCCACCTTGATATTCTTGAAATAGATATTACCGGCGTAAGATGCGGTCACAACCAGTTCCAAAGCCTCGTTATCGGCCACACCGCTAATAAGTACCTCACCGGGTTGCCATTCACCGATCGCTTCCTTGCTGGGCTCCATTGTATTCATAGAACCGGTGATTCCGTCACGTTTCATAGTAAACTTATAAACACTAATGTCCTTAGCAGGAATTTCATCCACTTTGTATTCAAAGGTCACCTTATAAGCCTTATACCCCCACATCGGATACTTGGTCTTATCCAGTTTAAACAAATCCAGATCCCCGTTCACCGCATAAACATCGCTCTTGGCCGCCAGACAATCACCCTCGATGGCAACACTCAGGGATTCATGATCACCGGCTTTCAAAATACCATCCATACTGCCGCCGGTGAAATCCAGATCAATGGTGGTAAAGTCATGTTCCACTTTATCAGTAGGAATCACATTTGCTTCCTTAATCAAAGCCGCAAAGACCGGCTTATAGGTTTCCAGAGCCTGCTGAATATTCATACCGCCCGCAACCGCTGCACAAAGACTCTTGCCGCCGTCGATGGCATTGTCGGCCATTGCGCTGTTAAAAGGACGGGAAGCAAGCTCATCATAATGATTGGCCCATTCCTCCGGCAGCAAGCCTTCCTGCTTGTTTTTCTCAACGTCCATTACATTGTATTTCATAATCAGGTCAATCAAAGCACCGGCAGAGTAAGGCGTAGCACACCCGTTCAAAATAGAGAAGCCTTGCAGGAAACAATAAGTTAGGCGATCCGGATTGTTTTTACCATAAGGAAATCCGACCGCACCAACGTCAAACGCAAATTGTCCTTCTTCTTTGGCTTTCATAATATTAGTACCGGCCCAAATAAACTCGTTGAGCATAGCATTCTTCTGCTGATAGAAACTGGTATAAATGTCACTGCCTTCCAACCCAACCCAGTTATCGCTATACCAACCGGATTGAATCAGTTCCAAAGCCTCAATCAAAGCAGGGTTGTTGTCCATATTCAATTCAAACAAACCCTCATCATTGATCTTACAAACGCTGGCAGCAGAACCGCCGAAGAAACACCACTGATACCAAGCGCAAAGCCCCCATTGATCATACTGTCCGTCCCCATTGGTATCTTTGGTAAATTTCATCGCAATATCTTTAAATTTGTCGAAGGTCCATTCCTTTCTGTTATAAAGATCCATAGGATCTTCCACACCTTCGTTTTCAAACATAGTCTTGTTATAATAAATAATCAGCGGTTCGCCGGCCCCCACAGAGCATGCCACATAATGCTTACCTTGATACATAAACAGGTCACTGATGGGTTTGCTGACATATTCGCTTTCCAGATCCACCAAGCCATTGATCGGCTGTGCATACTTCTTCATCGCATAAAGGGGAAACTCGTATTCACTGGTATTCACTACTGCAATAGGAGAACCGGAAGCAATACTTGCCATCACTTTTTGAGTCCATTCCCCATAACCACAGGTCACAAAATCAATTTTACGGCCATATGTCTTTTCAAATTCATCCATGGCTCGCACAAAGGGATATTCGGTATTGGAACGGTCCACACCACTACGCATTACCTGGAAAGTTTTATCCTTTTCGGCTTCGATCATCTCTGCCCGGGTGCCTTCGTCCACTGTAATATTGCCGCCGCCATCACATGAGGTGAAGAAAACAGCAGTGCCCAAAACAACCGTCAGACAAAGAACCGCACAAAGCACAGATCTCCAAATTCTCATCAAAGTTTCCTCCTTTGCTTCCCATCGACCGCTTCTCTGTCAGCCAATATTCGCGTTTATTATATCACAATTCATTTTTAATAGCAATCAAAGGCTGGTTTCAATTTTTAATTGCACCAACAATTTTATTCGATTTTTTCTTTCATTTTTTAATTTTCTGCATAATAAGATTTTTTGGTTTTTCTATCAATTTTTTCCGCCAAGACATCAAGACTTTTTTTGTGCAAAATTAACAAGCGGATAAAAGGTCCTATGTCTATCATCAAATTTGAACACTCAAAATATAAAGATTCGACCTTTTTCCTTTGACCGTTCTTCTTATCCAAATGAGGGCAAACCAAACGGCAATATCGCCTAGCTTTTTCTTGCTGCAAATTTCTTATCACAACCTCATAAACAAATCCCCCACCCTTAGCAGGTTGTGGAGAGATCGCCAACAAACAAAGGAACCGATTTACAGAACAAATTTCTGAAATAGGCATCGCCTACAAAATATTTTCTTCAAAAAACATCAAGGAATAAAAAGGACCCGCAACAAAAGTTGCGAGTCCTTTTTTACAATAATATATCCAAAGAGCATATTGCATACACGATGTCTCAGGCGTTTGCTTCAAAGCCTTATTGTAACGCCCTTTTGGGAAAGAAAATGGGAACGACCAAAAATTACTGTTCGATTTCTTCCACCTTGATATTCTTGAAATAGATATTACCGGCGTAAGAAGCGGTCACAACCAATTCCAAAGCCTCGTTGTCAGCCAAACCGCTGATGGTCACCTCTCCGGTCTGCCAGGCACCGACAGCATCGTCACTGGGCACAAAGGTGTTCATAGAGCCGTTGATGCCTTCTCGAGTCATGGTGAACTTATAAACACTGATGTCAGCAGGAATTTCATCCACCTTATATTCAAAGGTCACCTTATAAGCCTTATAGCCCCACATAGGATATTTGGTCTTATCCAACTTGAACAGATCCAGATCACCGTTGATGGCATAAACATCACTCTTGGCCGCCAGACAATCTCCTTCGATGGCAACACTCAGAGATTCGTGTTCGCCGGCTTTCAAAACACCTTCCATGCTACCGCCTGTGAAATCCAGATTGATCGTGGTGAAATCGTGTTCCACTTTATCGGTGGGAATGATGTTGGCTTCTTTGATCAACGCTTCATAAACCGGCTTATAGGTTTCAAACGCCTGCTGAATGTTCATGCCGCCGCCAACAGCCGAGCAAAGACTCTTACCGCCGTCAATGGCATTGTCGGGCATGGAGCTGTTGAAGGGACGGGAAGCAAGTTCTTCATAGAAATCGTTCCATTCTTCAGGAAGAAGCCCGGCCGCTTTTTGTTCTTCAGTGCTCTGCACATTATGCTTCATAATTAAATCAATCAAAGCACCGGCAGAATAAGGAGTGGCGCAACCGTTCAGAATGGAAAAGCCATCCAGGAAGCAATAGCTCAAACGGTCGGGGTTGTTGCTGCCGAAGGGGAAGGAAACCACACCTACATCAAAGGCGAATTGACCCTCTTCTTTGGCCCGAAGAATGTTGGTACCCGCCCAGGTGAACTCGTTGATCATAGCGTTCTTCTGCTGATAGAAGCTGGTATAAATGTCGCTGCCTTCCAATCCCACCCAGTTATCGGTGTGCCAACCGGACTGGATCAGTTCCAAAGCTTCCACCAAGGCAGGGTTGTTATCCATATTCAGTTCAAACAAGCCTTCGTCGTTGATCTTACAAACGCT